>CAXTTP010000030.1:3851-16753 GCA_964247195.1 uncultured Sphingomonadaceae bacterium | reverse complement strand
CAGCGTGTCGCTCCCGCTGCCGCCCACCAGGGTGTCGGCGCCGCCGGCGCCCGAGAGCGTGCCGAGCAGCGCGATGTCGACCGGCTCCGAGACGGTGGCGACGCCGGTGCGGGTGAAGCGTGCGATGTCGAGTCGCGCGGCCGCGGTCGGCAGCGCCCCGCTTGCCGGCAGCGCGGCGTCGATCGTGCCGGAGACGGTACCGCCCACGCCGAGGCCCGGCGCGAACGCCTGGAGGATGCCGAGGTCGAGATTGTCGACCTCTGCCTGGAGCGAGGTCCTGGCGCCATAGTTGCCGGCCAGCCGCACCTGTCCCTGCGGCAGGACGATCGTGGTCGGCGCCAGGCGCCAGCCGCCGCCGGCGCGAACGATCTCGGCGGGGGCGGCGAGGCGGAACGCGATGGCGTTGACCGCGCCGGTGGCGTTGGCGCGGATCCGGTCCGGCGCGATCGCCGCCTGCATCGCCACGTTGAACGGCACCCCGCTGCGCCCGTTTGCGGTCAGCGCCACCTGGCCTCGTCCGTTCTGGTAGCGGATCCGCGCCTGCGCGTCGGCGATCGCGAGCGTGTCGCGGCGCAGGTCGACCAGGTGTGCGTCGGCGGTGATCGACGGGCCGGCGGGGTAGAGGAGCGCGGTGGCGCGGATGAGGCCGTTGCGGATCGTGATCGGCGGATCGGACGGCACCCGCGCGCTGTTCGCCCGGGCGAGCAGGTCGGCGCGCTGCACGCTGCCGGCAGCGGCGAGCGTGACCGTTCCGGCGAAGCCCGAGCCGTTGGCGCGCAGCGTGCCGGCGAAGGGGCCGGCGCGGGTCTGGACGACGTTGCCCGTGAAATCGACGCCGGCAAAGCGGGCGGCGTGGATGTCGATCGCAAGTGGCCCGGCGCCGGAACGCACCAGCAGGTCGGCCGAGAACGGTCCATAAGGCGATCCGCCCTCTGCCCGCACCTGATAGCCCTGCGCGGTGCCGACGAGCTCGGCCTCCACGTCGCGGAGCTGGATGCCGACCTTGGGACGCGCCGCCCGCAGCTTCACGATCGGGCGGGCGACGGTGCCGATGGCGATCACCGCCACGGGTCCATATCTGGCCGAGTTCCCGAGGGCACGGAAATCGATCCGTCCGTCCTGGCGATAGCTGCCGCCGCCGTCGGTGACGTGGAATTGCGGCGCGGCGACCCGCAGGTTCGCGACCGTCGCGACACCCTCGGGGGTGAAGCCGACGTCCGCGGTGACGATCGCGTTGCCGCCGAGGAAGTCGCGGACAGACGCATTGTCGAGCCGTCGCGTCTCGACCCGGACCTTGCCTGCGATGCCGAAACCGCCATTACGCCCGGTGATCAGGTGGGCGTCGGTGACGACGTTGATCCGGCCGAGGCCGTCGACCTGATAGTCGTTCACCCGGCCCTTGAGCGCGCCGGTATAGCTGCCCTTGCCGATGTCGGCGACGACGATCGCGGTCGCGTCGATGCGGTCCGAGCGCAGGCGCAGATTGTCGGACAGGACCCGGCCGCCCGAATAAGCGAGATCGCCGTTGACGCTGAGGTTGGTCAGCAGCCCGCCGGCCGCGGCATTGAGCCCGCTCACCCGCTTGGCCGTCGCGGCGACGGGCACGAGGATGCGGTCGCTGTCTATCCGCGCGCGGCCGGACGCGGCGACGCCTTCCAGCAGCGTCGTGCCGAAGCCGATCGTCGCCGCGCGCAGCCGGTAGTCGACGAGCGGCGTCGCGAACGGCCCGTCGAGCAGCAGCTGCGCGTGCACGTCGCGGCCGACGACATTGTCGGCGATCGCGCCGGGCCTGAGCAGATCGGCATCGACACGCAGATTGCCGAAGCGGCTGGTGCCGAGGTCGATCAGTCCCTGCGCGTCGACCGCCAGCGCCGCCGATCGGATCGCGGCCCGCGTCTCGACCTTGCGGTCGGCGAGCCGGGCGATGATGTCGATGTCTAGCTTTGACTCGACCAGCCGGGCGGCCGGGCCGGTGAGGATCAGGCCGGGCCGGGTGTCGCCCCTGATCCGGAAATTGCCCGACTGGCCGAGGATCGCGAGATCGGCGATCGGCTGGCCGGCAAGCGTGCCGCTCGCCCGGCCGTGCCAGTTCGCCCAGTCGCCGCGGCCGCCGACGCTGAACGCGACCGGCTTGCCGAGATGCGCATAGCTGTCGACGAGGCCGCCGGCCGGCGCGGTGAGCTTCGCATCGACGATCAGGCGATTGGCCTTCGGCACCGCGTCGAGCTTGACGACGAGACGGTCGCCGCCGGCGACGCCGGGCGCGACCTGCGCGGCGGCGTCGGCATCGATCGTGGCGCGGCCATCGGCGATCTCGGCCGAGCCCTTGAGCGTGACGAGATGGCGCCGGCCGGTCACCGCCGGCTCGATCACGAAGCGGTCGATCGCGATCCGGCCGACGCGGACGTCGATATTGGGGAGCAGCGGCGCGTTCGGGTCGACCGGGACAGGCTTGAGCATGGGCAGCCGCGCCAGCGTGATCGTGCCGGCGCCGAGTTCGCGTATGTCGACCTGCTTGTGGATATAGGCGAACGGACGCCAGTCGAGGCTGAGCGCCGGCGCGGTCAGGAATGCGCCCTTGGTGTCGTAGACGCGCAGGTCGACCAGCGTCATGCGGCCGTAGATCGAGCCGTCGATGCGGCCGATCGCGACGCGCATCCCCGACGCCGTCTCGAAGCCCCCGATCCGGCCGGCGAGGAAGGCGCGGCCGGGATTCGTGTCGATGCTGATCGCCAGCGCCGCGACCAGCAGGATTAGCGCGGCGAGGATGCCGCCTGCCCATTTCAGGGTGCGCGCGATCGCCGGGCTCATCAGAAGGCTTGCCCGATCGAGAAATAGACGGCGACCTTGGGATCGCCCTTGCGGCGGCTGATCGGTGTCGCGAGGTCGACGCGGAACGGCCCGAAGTTGGTGTAGTAGCGCCCGCCGATGCCGGCGCCGTAGCGCAGGCCGGAGAATTTCGGGAGCGTGCCCTCATAGACCTGGCCGCCGTCGAAGAAGGGCACGACGCCGAAATTGCCGAACCGGTAGCGCCCCTCGACCGCGAACTCGTTGAGCGAGCGGCCGCCGATCGGATCATTGTTGACGTCGTGCGGCCCGAGATCCTGGTAGGCGAAGCCGCGCACCGATCCGCCGCCGCCCGAATAGAGCCGGCGCGACGGCGCGATGTCGTCGCGCGCGATACCCTGGATCGATCCGGCGCGAACGCGGACCGCAGCCGTCAGCGCATCGGTCACGGGATAATAGGTGCTGCCTTCGAGGAGCGCGCGGACATAGCCGTCGAAACCGGCCCCGGACCGCTTCTGCGCCTCGGGGCTGAGCCGCAGCGTGACGCGATAGCCGGTGGTCGGATCGAGCAGGCTGTTCGACCGGTCATAGCCGAGCTGGAGCGGGATCGCGGCGATGTAGTAGGTGCCCTTGCTGGCGACGAAGCTGCCCGGGTTGTTGCCGCGCTCGCGGGTGGCGATCAGCTCGCCGCCCACCGAATAGGTCCAGCGCTTCTGCCAGATCGGCGTGCTCGCGCGGGACAGGCTGGCCGAAAGGTCGACGGTCTGCGCCTTGTACGCGTCGAAGCGCTGGCGGGAAACCGACGCGGTCGCCTGGAAGGTGCGGTCGCGCAGCCCCGCGTTCGATCGGCGGAAGGTGGCGTTGACGCTCTGCTCCTGGGTGCCGGCGACGGCGCCCAGGCTGAGCGCGCCTTCCGGAGGGAAGCGGTTGCGGTTGGTCCAGCTGCCCTGCAGCTTGATGCCCTCGCCGGTGCCGTAGCCGGCGCTGGCGGCGAGGCTGCGCCACTTGCCCTTGACCTGCTTGACGAGCAGGTCGACCGGCCGGGTGCCGTCCGCCAGCGCCGGTGCGTCGCTCGGCACGGGCTCGACCGATACCGTGGAGAAAAGGCTCGTGCCGACCAGCGCCTGGCGCAGATCGTCGACCTTGCGGCTGTCGTAGAGCTGGCCGGGCTTGAAGCGCGCGAGCAGCTTGACATGGTCGGCCGTGAATACCGGGTCGCCCGCCACCCGGAACCCGGCGAAGCTGGATCGCGATCCGGGATCGACCGGCAGCGTGTAGTCGCCGACATGGGTGACGCTGTCGAGGAGGATGTCGCGCGCGCCGACATTCACGAACGGATAGCCCTGCTCGGGCAGCCGCAGCGCGACGTTCGCCTCCGCGGTTTCGATGGTGGCGGCGACGATCGGCGCGCCGGTCTTCAGGTCTAGCGCCGTGTAGGCGAGCCGCGGCGGCACCGTCTCCGCCCCGGTCACCTCGACCGCGCCGAGCGCGTAGCGCGGCCCGGGCGTGGCGGTGAGGGTCACGGCGACGTGGCCGGGCTGGTTCGGCACGAGCTCGACGACTGAGGTGGCGACGCCGTCATAATAGCCGTCGGAGCGCAGCAGCCGCTCGATCAGCCGCACGTCCTCGGTCGCGCGTGCGGAGACCTGCGCCGCGTTCGCGGCTTTCTTGCCCTCCTTGATCAGCGCGGACAGCGCGCGGAAGCCGGCTTCGAGGTGTACTTCCTTCAGGCCGACGATCTCGGTCGTGTAGCGGACGTCGGTCTTCTTCTCGTCGAGGTCGGCCGCCATCGCCGGCGGCGGCGTGGCGTCGAAGCTGCCGATCGGCGGCAGCGGCTGAGCGAGTTCGGGATCGGCGGCGGGCGTCGCGGCCGGCGGAACGGGTGCCGGGGCGGGCGCCCCGCTCGCGTCAAGTGGCGGCAGTGCCGCGTCGAACGCCGGATCGTCGAGCTGCGGTGCAGCGACGGCGGCCGGGTCGCCGGCGGGCTGGGCGGTTGCGGCGCCGGCGAGGCAGATCATCGCCGCGAGCGCCGCTCCTCCCCCCAGATACGCCATTCGCACGCGACCCCTTCGCCGTCCCGGTTAATACCGGTACAGTGTCTGTCACGCGGATGCTTAACGACCTTTTTCCGGACGTGAAACATCGCGATGGCATTTTGCTGCGGCGCGGTCCTGTTCGGCGCGCTCGTGAGTTGTAGCGGACCGGCAAGGAGGCGTCTGGAGGCATGACGGATCAAAGCGATCGTGGACTGGCCGCCAACACGCCGCTGGAGCTGCCGCGACATGCCTGGTGGGAGATATTGAAGCGGGTCTGGTTCAAGACCGGCAGCGACAATATCGGGCTGCTCGCCGCCGGCGTCGCCTTCTATGCATTCCTCGCCTTTGTGCCGCTGCTTGGCGCGCTGATCATGACCTACGGCCTGATCGCGGACCCGTCCAAGATCGCCGACGATATGAAGTCGATCATCGACCTCGTTCCCAAGGATGCCGCCAAGCTGATCTACGATCAGCTCGTCAGCCTCAGCACCACAGCGGCCAGCAAGAAGGGGCTGGGGCTCGCCATCGCGCTGCTGATCTCGATCTACGGGGCGATGCGCGCGGCGTCCGGCGTGATGGGCGCGCTCAACGTGATCTACGAGCAGCCGGAACGGCGCAGCTTCATCCGGACGACGCTGATCTCGGCGCTGATCACGGTGGGTGCGGTGGTGGTGGCGATCGTCGGCCTGCTCTCGGCCTCGGTGCTCGCTTTCCTGGAAACGGTGTTCTGGCAGCTCGGCGGCGTCACCGCGACCCTGATCAAGATCGCGACCTGGCTGTTCGCCGGCGTGCTGGCGGCGAGCAGCATCGCCATGGTCTACCGGATCGGGCCCGACCGTCACGACGCCAAGTGGCGCTGGCTGAGCTTCGGATCGATCATCGCGACCGTGCTGTGGCTGGCGGCGACGATCGGATTCGGTCTCTACGCCGCCAAGTTCGGCAATTACAACGCGACCTACGGGTCGCTCGGCGCGGTGGTCGTGCTGCTGATGTGGCTGTTCGTATCGGCCTACGCGATCCTGCTCGGCGCCGAGCTAAACGCCGAAAGCGAGCGCCAGACGAGCAAGGACAGCACGACCGGACCCGAGAAGCCGCTCGGCAAGCGCGGCGCGACCATGGCCGACAACCTGCCGCCCAAAGCGGGCTAGGTCGCGTCGCGCAGGGCTGCGAGGACCATCGCCTCCCAGACTGAGGGATCGCCAGCGCGTGCCATTACCTGATCGGGCTCGCGCAGCGTCTTGAACACGGCGACGGCATCGGCACGATGCTCCTGCCAGCTCGCATCGACGGCAGCACCCGCCGAGTGCTCGTCGCCGTGCGCGTTCGCGCTCAGCCGCTGTGCGGCGAGCAGGCGGGCCACGCGCTCGACCGCGCTGGTCGCAGATATGTCCATTGATCCCTCCCGTTCGTCAGTTCCAGCAACGGACGGCGCGGAACTTGGCTCCCGCGCGAAACGAAATGGTCGGCGTGCCGCAGGCGATGCTTGCGGCGGCGATGCGGAGATGGGCGAGGAAAGAGGAAGTCGCGCTGCGGCGGGTCAGAGCAGCGCCGCCTCGCCGGCACCCTTGGCGAGCGTCTTGCCGATCGCGTCGAACAGCGCCTTCATCGCGACCGGCTTCAGGATGACCTCGTCGGCGCCGTTGCTGATGCAGTCGGCGCGGATGTCGATTGCCGTGTCTGCGGTGACGACGATCACCGGCAGCGTCGCCTTCTCGTCGGTACGGGCGCGGATGTGGCGGATCGCGGTCAGTCCGTCCATGCCCGGCATGCGCAGGTCCATCAGGATGATGTCGTAGCCGCCCGCGCCGATCATGGCGAGGCCGGTCTCGGCATCCGGCGCTTCCGCCATGTCCGCGCCTGCAACGCTCAACATGTCCTTGACGACCCGTCGGTTCATCGGATCGTCTTCGACGAACAAGACCTGCATACTCACCTCGCTCTGATCCTCATTAAGGAGCAAAGGTTAATCAAAGCGCTCAGGCCGCCGACTTCTGGGTGACCGCCTGAACCGCTTCGGCACCGGAATAGTCCGCGGCCTTCACCGCTTCGAGCACTGCCTTCGCCGAGATCGGCTTGGCGAGCACGCGCGTCGCGCCACGGGCGAGCAACGTCGCCCGGTCCGACTCGGTCGGCGCGGACCATAATAGCGTCAGGGTCGCATGCGGCGCCGCGGCGGCCAGGGCCGCCACCGCGTCGAACCGGTCGCCGCCGTCGGGGGCGATCGACGCCCCCTCGGCGACGATCTCGTCGAACCCGCCGGCGGCGAGCAGCGCCAGCGCCTCCTCGCCGTTCTGGGCGATCGCGAAGGCCGCAACCTCGATTTCCAGCACCGCGCGCAGGATGCTCTGCGCCAGTGGGTTGCGCTCGACCAGCAGCAGCCGGCGTTCCGCCAGCAGGCCGTCGGCCGCAGCACCAGCGATGCGGTCCGCGGCCTCGACCCGGGTTAGCGGCAGCGACAGGAGGAAGGTCGATCCGTTGCCCAGCCGGCTCTCGACGGTGACGTCGCCGCCCATCGCCTGCGCCACGTTGCGGCAGATGGCGAGACCGAGGCCGGTGCCGCCATATTTGCGGGTGGTGCCGCCATCGACCTGGTGGAAGGATTCGAAGATCCTGCCGAGCTGATCGGCGGGAATGCCGATGCCGCTGTCGACGATGCGAATCTCCAGCCGCTCGCCGGTCTCGTCCGGCGCGGTTCCGACGATCATCCGCACCGCGCCCTCCTCGGTGAATTTGATCGCGTTGGAGACAAGATTGAATAGGATCTGGCGAAGCCGCGTCTCGTCCTCGATGATCCGGGCGGGCGCGTCGGCAAGTTCGAGTTCGAGCGCAACGCCCTTGGTGCGGGCTTGGCCGGACCATAGTCGCACGATGTCCTCGAGCAGGGGGCGCAGGCTCATCGTGTCGCGATGTATAGCGAGACGACCGGTCTCCATCTTGGCGACGTCCAGCAGGTCGTCGACCAGCGCCTTCATCGTCTCGCCGGCACCGTGGACGACCTGCATCCGTTCGCGCAGCATCCCGCCTACCGCGGGATCGTGGAGGATCACCTGGGTCATGCCGAGGATGCCGTTCAGCGGCGTCCGGATCTCGTGGCTGGTGGTCGCGAGGAACTCGGTCTTGGCCTTCAGCGCCTTTTCCAGCTGGGTGTTCGAGGTGCTCAGGTTCCGGTTGGCGATGCGGACCTCGTTGCGGCTGCGCCGGATCGAGAAGTACAGGAACAGCAGCAGCGCGAAGGCGGCGACGAAAGCGGCGGTCAGCAGCTGATGCAACCGCGCCTTGGATTTGGCGAGCAGCACGTCGCGTTCGAGCTGGCCGGTCTTCAGCTTGGTGATGCGCAGGTCCTGGTTGGCGAAATCGAACCGCGCCGCCATCAGCGCCGCGTTGGTGTTCGCAGCGAGCGTCCGGCTCTCGTCCTCCAGCCGCTTGAACGCTTCGAGATGCGCGAGCGCGAGCTTGTCGTCGCCCAGCCGCTGGTAGAGCGTGTGCGCGAAATCGTGGAACTCCCGATACGGCATCGCGGTGTGGGCGAGATCCACTCCGTCAAACGTGCGGTGCAGGTAGGAGGCGGCGTCGGCAAGGTCGCCGCGCTTGAATGCGACCTGCGCCTTCACGCCCCACAGGAACGGCCGCCAGCCCGCCGCGGTCGTGTCGGTCGCAATGCGGAGCCCGCGAGCGGCGGTGGCGTCGGCCTCGACGAGGTGGCCGCTCAGTTCCTGGGCGGACGCGATGTTGGTGAGGATCCGCGCCTCGAGAAGCGCGCTGCCGAGCTTCTGGGCGGCGACGAGCGCCTGGCGGTACTCGGCTTCCGCCTCGCCGAAGCGATGGAGTTCGCGCAACGCGTTGCCGCGATTGTTGTGGCTGGAGACGGAGAAGCTGGGATCGCCGGAATAGGCTTCGGCGGCCTCACCCTGATAGTGCAGCACGCGCTCGTAATCGCCGGCGTCGTTGTAGATCATGCTGATATAGGTGAGCGCCATCGCCTCGCTGCGCGACTCGCCGAGTGCCTGGAAGATGCGGTGGGCATGCTGGAAGTCGTCCAGCGCCTCCTGGATGCGGCCGAGGGTCGCGGCAACGCTGCCGGAGGATTGGAGCAGGCCGGCGTGGAGCTTCGTGTTCGGCTGGTAGCGCGCGACGTCCCGCAGCGCCTCGGCGAGCAGCGGATCGGCCTGGTTCGCGCGGTTCAGGCGGATCAGCGCCTCGCCCTGGAGCCAGTGCGCCCGCGCGAGCGAGACGATGCGATGGATCGAGGGTGGTTGCGCCGTCGCCAACCGGCCGGCCGCGTTCGCCTCGGACAGCGTCTGTTCCGGATCGCCCATCATCGCCTTGTCGGCGCGCGCGATCTGCGCGTCGAAGGGTGCCCAGGCTGCGGCATCGCGGATGGAGAGCGGGCCGCCGTCCGCGCGCGGCGCCGAACCGCTAGCGCCGTGCGCGGCGATGCCGCTCGCCGGGACGACGAAGAGCAAAGCTGCCGCGGCTGGCCCGAGCCTGCGCATAACCGTCCCCAGATGATCCGCCAGAAAGTCTAGCCGCGGTGGCGTTAACGCTCCGCTAAGTCGGCGCGCCCGCCTACCAGGAGCTTCCTGCCCGGGTGATCGTCGGCGCGGCGACATCGACATTGATCAGATATTGGCGCTGACGAAGGAAGTTCTCGAGCTCGTCCACCGTCATCGGCGGCGCGATGAGATAGCCTTGGATGAAGTCGCAGCCCATTACCCGGAGCAGCGCCAGCGCCGACGGCGTGTCGACGCCCTCGGCGGTCACCTCCATGTCGAGCGCGTGGGCGAGATCGATCGTCGAGCGCACCAGCAGCGGATCGCGGTGGCTGCTGGTCAGCTCGGAGACGAACATCCGGTCGATCTTGAGTTCGTGGGCCGGCAGCTTCTTCAGATAGGCGAGCGACGACCAGCCCGACCCGTAATCGTCTATGGCGATGCGGATACCGGCCTTGGCGAAGGCGGTCAGATCGCGCAGCGCGCCGCCGGGATCGGCGATTACCGAGGTTTCGGTGATCTCGAAGCCGAGCGGACCGACCGCGTCGGCGGCAAGGCGAAGCGCCGATTCGGCGAACTGCTGGTCGCCGAGCAGGCGCCCGGAAATATTGACGTGGACGGTCAGCGGCATCCCGCCGGCAGCCAGCCGCGCCTGATCGCGCATCGCCTGCTTCAGCACCCATTCCGTCACCGCCCGGATCTCGCCGGTTTCCTCGGCGAGCGCGATGAACTGATCGGGCGCGATCATGCCGCGATGGGGATGACGCCAGCGGATCAGCGCCTCGATCGCGTCGATCTCGTCGGTGCGGGAGCGGAACTTGGGCTGGTAGCAGAGGAAGATGTCGCCGTTCGAGAGCGCGCCGCGCAGGTCTCGCATCAGCGCCAGCCGTTCCGACGGATCGCCGAACTCGTCGACCTGGAACAGCAGAAGCCGGTTGCGGGCGGCCTCGGCTTGGTCGGCGGCGAGCTCGGCGCGTTCGATGAGCGCGGTGCAGCCGAGTTCCGGATCGTCGGCGCCGGCATAGCCGATGGTCACCGTGACATCGAGCAGGTGGCCGCCGAGATCGAGCTGGCGCTCGAGGTGGGTGCGCAGCGTGGTCAGCCAGGCCGTCGCCTCGCCGACGTCGGCGGCCGCGAAGCCGACACCGATCGTGGCCGTGCCGAGCCGGCCGATCCGGGCGCCCGGGATGCTGCGCTGGGCACGCGTGCCAAGTTCGCGCACCACCGCACTTGCCAGCGCGTAGCCGATATTCTGGCGCAGCGTCGCGAAGCGCTCGACGCGGACCGCCGCGACGAACAGCGGCCGCCGGTCCGGAGTGCGCGCCTCGTCCAGTGCCGCGTCCAGGGCGCGGCGGGTAAGCAGGCCGGTCTCGGCATCGCTGCGAGCGATGTGACGCAACGTCTCCTCGCGCTCCGCCACGGCGTGCGCCATCGCATTGAAGGCGCTCGCGGCACGCGCCTGGCCACCAGCAGGGCCCGGATCCATGCGGACATGATCGCCGCCCTCGGCGAGCGCCCGCATCGCCTCGATCACCGTCGCCGCTGTGGCCGACGCCGTTGGCGCAGCTCGCGGGCGGGGTTTCAACAGCCGCTCCATCGCCTGCGCGCAGCCGCCGCCCGCCAGGGCTGCCAGAGCTAGAGAGAAGGGCTCCATGACGACTTGCCTAGGGCTCGCTCCTGAAGATGCCGTTAAGGTGCTGGATTAAAACACCACGGCGGCGGAATCGAACGGCGCGCAGCAGCTTTGTCGGAAGCCGGACAAACCCCGGCGGGCTGCACGAAACAGCTTTCCTACCGCGCCGCTGCTGCGGTAATTTCCGGGAAGCTGGCGCTCCTCGCTCGTGCGGGTGCCGCCAGACAATCGACCGCATCGACGTCCCTCGCGCAGGCCCACCCGCGGCCGGGCACGATCGCGGCCCCAACCACCGGAGATCGCGATGCCCGACAGCCGCCGGCTGGAGGATCTCGACGCGCGCGTGGCGGAGATGTGCCGCAAGCACCTCGCCGCCTGTGCCGCGGCGGGGATTCCCTGCGCCCTCACCTTCACCTACCGGTCGAACGAGACGCAGGACCTGCTCTACGCGCAGGGACGCACGAAACGGGACGCGTCGTGACCAACGCGCGCGCGGGCTCCAGCTTCCACAACTACCGGCTGGCTTACGATGCCACGCCGCAATTTCTGCTGGCGTTGCCCGCTTGGGGCGACACGCCGGCGCACCAGCACGAGACGGATCGCATCTGGGCGCTCTACGGCCAGCTGGCGAAGGCGCAGGGACTGCGCTGGGGCGGCGACTTCCATTCGATCCGGGATCGGCCGCATTGCGAGTGGAGCGGTTCGCTGTCGCTTGCGGATCTGCGAGCGGGGCGGAGGCCATGAGCGGGGATGCCGAGCCGGCCGACACCAGCGCCGAGGAGGCGGCGACCTCGCCGCCGATCGGGGTGTCGTCCCGTCAGATCTTCGCCGTCGCCTGCGTGCTGCTGGCGATCTACGCCGCGTATGGCGGCGCCCTGATGATCCAGGGCGGCGACAGGAGCGAGCGCGCCGCCTTCGGCCAATCCGCAATCAACCTGGCGATGCTCGCCGCCGGCTTCTATCTCGGCTCCTCGGCGGGATCGCGGAACAAGGAACGGCGCGGGTGAGCGCGCTGCTGATGGCGCTCGGCTTGCTGCGCCGCTTTTGGCCTTACGCGTGCGGCGGATTGGCGCTGATCGGCGCCTGCCTCTGGATCGATCACCGCGGCTATGTCCGCGGCGTCGCTCATGTCGAGGCGCGGGACGCCAAGGCGGCGGCGCGGATCGCGGCGGCGGCAAACCGGCTTCGCACCGCGGACGAGGCGATCGCCGGCGCGCATGCCGCCGCATCGCAGACCCAGCAGCTGGAAACGAGGGAAATCTATCATGAAGCCGTCCGGATCGTGGATCGCCCGATCTATCGCAGCCTGTGCATCGATGCCGATGGCGGTCGCCTGCTCGACCGTGCCCGCGCCAACGCCAACCGTGACCTTGCCGGCGAGCCTGCTGACGGAGCCGGCGGCGCTGCCGCCGTTCCCGCGCAACCCTGATGGAACCATCGATGGCCAACAGTGCCTGGTCGGCACGCTGGATCTCTATTCCGCCGCCGGCGCGCTCCGCCTGCAGTTGCTGGCGATCATCGCCGCCGAGAAGCTGCGCGAGGGGTCGGCGCGCTAGCGGCCGAAGCCGCCAAGCAGCCCACCGAGCCCGCCGCCGCCGAGGCTGCCGAGCACGCCGCCGAGACCACCCCCGCTGCCCTGCCGCGAGGCCAGCACGGCCGCCGCGACCGAGGCAAGCTGCGGCAGCAGCGCCTTCAGCTTGTCCGTGTCGATGCCGGTCTGCGCGCTCGCATCTTCGGCGACGGAGCGGCTGACCTCCTTCGAACCGAAGATCGTGCCCAGAATATCGTTGCCGTGCGCGGCGGCGGCGTCGCTGCCCGGCTGGTGCGCGCTCGCCTCGGCGAGCGGTGCATCGAGCCCGCCGGAAGCGGCATGCTCGGCGAGCTTTGGCGCGAGCGCGGGCGCGAGGCTGCCGATCGCGCTCTGCAGCTGATCGGGAGAGAGCCCGACCCGCGCAC
>CAXTTP010000030.1:0-3841 GCA_964247195.1 uncultured Sphingomonadaceae bacterium | reverse complement strand
CCGATCTGCTGGAGCGCACCGCTACCGGCGGCCTGTTCGATCATTTCCATAAGTGACATGCGTTGCTGCTCCAGTGGCGCGGACGGCCCCCGCCGGAGCATGGCACCTTTCGCGCCAGGTTCCCAGCGTTCTGCGTGGCGGCGAGTTCGGCGGTCAGGCGTGCGGAGATGCGGGGCAGGCGTTCCAGGCGTCGACGACGAAGAGGCTGACCGCGCCCCAATGGTCCGCCGCCGCCTCGTCTTGCCGGGCAAGCGCGTGGCGGAGCCGACTCCTCGCCTCCTGGTAGGCGAGCTGCGCGCCGAGCGCGTCTTCCAGGCTGGCAGCATCGCTGGCGGCGTTTGCGAAAGGAGTGTCGGTCATGTCCGCGTGCGTAGCGGCCAGTGCTTAACAGCCGGTAACCACGCCGCTTAGCCAAACGTGTCGCATTGCGCCGGATCGCCGGTATCGAGGCCACGCTTCAGCCACTGCATGCGCTGCGCCGAGGTGCCATGGGTGAACGTCTCGGGCACGACGCGGCCCTGGCTCTCCTGCTGGAGCGTGTCGTCGCCTATGGCCTGTGCCGCCTTCATCCCCGATTCGACATCGCCCGGTTCCAGCAGGTTCTGGTCGCGCGCCGCCCAGACGCCGGCATAGCAATCCGCCTGCAGCTCGACTTTGACCTGCAGCGCGTTGGACGCCGCCTCGGACGCATGCTCCTGCTCGGCGCGGACCTTGTCCATGGTGCCGTCCAGCGTCTGCACGTTATGGCCGACCTCGTGGGCGATCACGTACGCCTCGGCGAAATCGCCGGGGGCTCCAAATCGGCTCTTGAGTTCGTCGAAGAACTCGGTGTCGAGGTAGATCTTGTGATCGACCGGGCAATAGAAGGGACCCATCGCCGACTGCGCAGCGCCACAGCCAGAGGTGCCGTTGCGATCGTAGAAGACGAGCGTGGTCGGCTGGTAGGTCTTGCCCGCCTGCTGGAACATGTCGGTCCAGCGGCGCTCCGTCGACCCCAGCACCTTCAGCGAGAGATGCTGGACAGGAGTGAGCTGGCCCGCATCGGCCGGGCCGCTCGCGACCTGGCCGGAAGGTGCGCTCACCTGCCCGCCGCCGAGAAGCGACAGCGGGTTCATGCCGAACACCGCCAGGATGATCAGCAACACCACGACGCCGCCGCAGCCGAAGCGGCTGCCGACCAGCCCGAACAGCATCGGCAGGCCACCGCCGAGGCCGCCGCCGCCGAAGCCGCTGCCGCCACCGCGCTGCACCTCGAAATTGCCGCTCTCCTGCTCGTCGTCGAGCCGCATCGATGCTCTCCCCGTTCCACGCTCGGGCGATAGAATGTTCGGGATGCGTTACGGTTGCACAACGTCGTCGTTCGGGCGGTTGGTGCGCGCTTGATGCGTCACGGCAACCGGCGCACAGGAGCGCCGGGACTGATTAGCTAAGGAGTCGCCGACCATGTTCCTCAAGGGCAAGACCGCGCTCGTCACCGGATCGACCTCGGGCATCGGCCTCGCTTATGCCAAGGCGCTCGCCGCCGAGGGCGCGGCGGTGATGATCAACGGCTTCGGCGAGGCCGCCGCGATCGAAACCGAGCGCCAGAAGCTCGCCGATGCGAGCGGTGCCGGCGCCGCTTATTCGCCTGCGAACATGCTGAAGGCAGACGAGATCGCGGCCATGGTCCAGCAATGCGCCGATACGCTGGGCGGACCGGACATCCTGATCAGCAATGCCGGCGTCCAGCATGTCGCGCCGGTCGAGGAGTTCCCGCTCGACAAGTGGGACCAGATCATCGCCATCAACCTCTCCGCCGCCTTCCACGCCATCCGCGCCGCGGTGCCGGGGATGAAGGCCAGGAAGTGGGGGCGGATCATCAACACCGCGTCGGCCCACTCCAAGGCCGCCTCGCCGTTCAAGTCAGCCTATGTGAGCGCCAAGCACGGGCTCGACGGCCTCACCAAGACGGTGGCGCTGGAGCTCGCCACCTTCGGCGTCACGGCCAACTGCATCAGCCCCGGCTACGTCTGGACCCCGCTCGTCGAGGCGCAGATCCCGGACACGATGGCGGCGCGCAAGATGACGCGCGAGCAGGTGATGAACGACGTGCTCCTCGCCGGCCAACCGACCAAGCAGTTCGTGACGGTCGATCAGGTCGCAGCACTCGCGCTGTTCCTCTGCCGCGACGAGGCGGCGGCGATCACCGGCGCCAACTATTCGATCGACGGCGGCTGGACCGCGGCATAGCCCTAAGCGCCGCAGCTTGCGGCCGGGCGCGCGCGGCCTATGCTGCGACGATGGGTCGGATCAGACTGAACCGGGCATTTCTCCCGATGCTCGCGGTGCTGCTGTCCTTCTCCGGCTGCGCGCCGGGCCGGGCGCGGTCGGCGCTGCCGGCGGACTGGCGGCAGCTCGCCAGCGGCGCCGATCGCACCCGCATCCGCACTTGGCGCGACGGCTTCACCAAGGCATTGGTCAAGGCCCGCGCGGGCGGTGAGGGTGATGCCATCGACGCGGCCGGGCCGCTGCTCCGCCCGGATGCGGCGCTCGACGGGCCGGCGCCGCCGCCCGGCGACTATCGCTGCCGTGTGCTCCGCATCGGCGCGATCGAGCCCACCCAGCGCGACTTCGTCGCCATGCCGCCGGCGATCTGCCGCATCGCCGGCGACGGAGGGCTGCTGACGATCGCTAAGCTCGACGGCCTGCAGCGGCCGGCAGGACGGATCTATCCGGATGGCGACATGCGGATGATCTTCCTTGGCACGATGCGCATGGCCGACGAGAGCCGCGCGCTCGATTACGGTCGGGATCTGGGGCGCAACATGGCCGGGATCGTCGAGCGGATCGGCCCGCAGCGCTGGCGGCTGGTGCTCCCGTTCCCGCAATGGGGATCGATGCTGGAGGTCGTCGAGCTCAAGTCGGCAGGCTGACTGTATCGGCGATCAGGCGTGGATCTCGTGCTGCTTGAGCAGGTCGTAGAGTGTCGGCCGGCTGATGCCGAGGAGCTTGGCGGCGCCGGAGATATTGCCTTCGGTCCGCGCGAGCGCGTGGCGGATCGCCTTGCGGTCGGCGGCATCGCGGGCGGTGCGCAGGTTGAGCGGGTCCTCGGCCGCGTCGCGGTCGCCGAGGTCGAGATCGGCGGCGGTCAGCAGCTTGCCGTCGGCCATGATCACCGCCCGCTTCATCCGGTTCTCCAGCTCGCGGACGTTGCCCGGCCAGGCCCAGCCGTCGATCGCGGCGAGCGCATCCGGGGCGAGGCCCTTGACGTGCGGGTTCATGTCCTTGGCGAAGCGGCCGAGGAAATGCTTGGCGAGAAGGGTCGCGTCGCCGGTGCGCTCGGCCAGCGTCGGGATCCGCACGACGATCTCGGCAAGCCGGTAATAGAGGTCCTCGCGGAAGCGTGCCGCCGCGATCATCGCTTCCAGATTCTGGTGGGTGGCGCAGACGATGCGGGTATCGACCGGGATCGGCTTGCGGCCGCCGATCCGCTCGATCACGCGCTCCTGCAGGAAGCGCAGCAGCTTGACCTGGAGCGGCAGCGGCACGTCGCCGATCTCGTCCAGGAAGAGGGTGCCGCCTTCGGCTAGCTCGATCTTGCCCTCTGTGGTCTTGATCGCGCCGGTGAAAGCGCCCTTCTCATAGCCGAACAGCTCGGCCTCGAGCAGGTTTTCGGGGATCGCCGCGCAGTTGATCGCGACGAACGCACCGGACCGGCGGCGGCTCGCCCGGTGGACGCCGCGGGCAAGCAGCTCCTTGCCGGTCCCGCTCGCGCCGAGCAGCATCACCGAGACGTCGGCATTGGCCACGCGCTCGATCGTGCGGGCGACCTTCAGCATCTCCGGCGCGGCGGTGATCATGC
>CAXTTP010000029.1:11163-16934 GCA_964247195.1 uncultured Sphingomonadaceae bacterium | reverse complement strand
CCCGCCGCATTCCGGCGGCGCGTGAACAGCGGCGTCATGCTCGCCCGCAAGCGGTTGCTTTCGGCCAACTTCAAGGCGCGGTTGATCGAATTCGCCCGCCGCCGCGTCGAGATAAACGAGCAGTCGCATCTCACGAAGTTCTTCCGCTCGCGCGAGAATCGCGACTATCGGCTGGCGCTGGCGTCGAGCGGGTTCAACTTCCAGGCAGGCTATTTCGCCCCGCTCGACGATGCCGCCATCGCGCGGCTGCTTGACGACGTCCGCATCCTCCACTTCGCGGGCGCGTCCAAGCCTTGGCTGCCCGACGTGATCGAGCGCGGCGGGATCACGACGGCGCTGTGGCAGCAGCATCGGCGCGCGGCCGAGGAAATGGGGCTGCTCGATCCGCCGCCGTCCACCGGCGCGGCCCCCGGCAGTGCTATTCGTCCCGCGGCGGCCGGTTGAGGAGAAGCTCGATCGCGGCGCGGATGCCGATCGTGCCGGAGAGCACGTCGCGGACGGCTTGCGCGAGCGGCAGCTCGATGCCTTCGGCCTCGGCTCGCTGGACGATCGCGGTAGCGGTGGCCGCGCCCTCGGCGAGATGGCCGGAGCCGTCGCCTACGGCCCCGCGATCGGCGGCGAGCGCATAGCCGAGGCTGAAATTGCGCGACGAGCGGCTGGTCGCAGTCAGCACGAGGTCGCCGAGACCCGCCAGTCCCATCAGCGTCTCGGCCCGACCGCCCAGCCTGACGTTCAGGCGCAGGAGCTCGGAGAAGCCGCGGGCCACCACCGCGGCCCGCGCGCTCTCGCCGAGGCCGGTGCCCTCGACGATCCCGCAGGCGATCGCGTAGACGTTCTTGGCCGCGCCGCCGAGCGCGACGCCGATCAGGTCGTCGGAGGCATAGGGGCGGAACGCGGGGCGGGCGAGCGACGCCTGGAGGCGCCGCGCGACCGGCATCGCCGCGGCGACCGAGATCGCCGTCGGCAGGCCCAGCGACACGTCGCGCGCGAACGATGGTCCCGAGAGCACCGCCGGCTGGAAGCCGGGCGCGACCTCCGCGAGCACTTCGGTCAGGAGCCTGCCGCTGCCGAGTTCGATGCCCTTGGAGCACAGCACCATCGGCACCGTGCCGAGCTCCAGCTCGTCGAGCCTGACGAGCATGTGGCGCGTCTGCTGCGCCGGGACGACCAGCAGAACGGCATCGGCGCCTGCGCACTCGCCGAGGTCACCGGTGGCGCGGACACCCTCGTGGATGGCGAGGCCATCCGGCACGCGCGGGTTGATGCGTCGCCCGGAGATCGATTCCGCGACCGCCGCGTCGCGGGCATAGAGCGTGACGGAGCGGCCGGCCGCGGCCGCAGCGTGCGCCAGCGCCGTTCCCCACGCGCCGGCGCCGACGACGGCAATCCGGTCGTAGCAAACCGGTCCGGCGCGGCTGCCCTCATCCATCGGCGGGGGGCTCGATCATGGCTCGAAACAGCGTACCGGCCGGAATATCGAGGCTAGGCCCGGTCTGCGTCGGGCGCGGCCACGTCGCGCTTGATGATCACCTGGCGCAGGAACGTGGTGCTGATGCCCTCAGTTCGCGGCAAGTAGATCACCTCGCAATGCTCCCGCAACGCATCGAACTTGCCCATCCAGTCGCTTCCCATCCCGAGCACGTCGATATCGAGCGTCTTGATGTCGGACACCTTCTGCTCCCAGTGCATCTCCGGTATGGCATGGTCGACGCAGCGCAGCGCCGAGACCAGCCGGATCCGTTCCTCGAAGGAGACGACGCACTTCTTGCCCTTCGTATGGTTGAATTCGTCGGTGGAGACCGCGACGCTGAGATGATCGCCGAGCGCCCGGAGGCGCTCAAGCAGATTGAGGTGCCCGATGTGGAGGAGGTCGAACGTGCCGTAGGTCAGGATTCGCCTCAAGGGTGGGCCTCCGTCTTCGTCACCTCGACCATCGCCCGGCTGACCGCGGCACGGACCATCGGGTCTTCCGGTATGATCGCGGACAGCGCCTGCCAGACTTTCGAGAGCTGGATCGGCTTGCCCGCGAAGTAATAGTCGAGCAATTTGGTGTAATAATACCAGATCATGTGATCCCTATCCTGGATCATCATGTTCGGGGTGTCGACGAACGTCTCGAACTCAGGGTCGGGCGTCCGCCAGCCGACGCCGTAATTCTCGTCGAGATAGCGCTCCGGCGAGGTGGGGATCATGAACGGGAACCCGAGGAACTCGACCTCCTGCAGGTTGAAGTCCGAGTTCCACCAGGCCGCCTTCTGCCCCTCGTGATACACCACGCCGTCCTCACGCCAGTGGATGAAGACGTCGATCATCACGCCATTGGAATGCATGACCTGGACGAGCTTGTCGGTGGTGAGCGGCTTGGTCTTGAAGCGGCCGGTCGATGCGAGCGCGCGCCGCAGGTCGGCGGCCGGCATGTCGGTGAACACGCCGGTATCGACATCCTTGTCGTGACCGATGATGCCGCGCTCCCGCACGCAGCCCAGCAGCGTGCCGCTGATCAGGAAGAAGTCGAGCCCCAGCGCCTTCAGATCGGTGCGCAGATCGAGGAGGGCGCCGGCCGCATCCCTCGACCAATATTCATTGCTCGGCTTCTCGCGGCCGCCGAAGGTCACGATCTGCAAGCCGGCGAGGAAGCGCTGCCGCGCGGTCAGGATCGCGCGCGGCATGTCTCCGAAATCGCGGCAGGCGACCGAATAATGGAACAGCGCTAGACGCGCGCGATGCCCGGGATAGGAGAAGAATGGCAGCAGGTAGTTGAAGAACTCGTCGAGGCTCTCACGGGAGTTCACCGTCCGCCTGAGCACGGCGAGGTCGTCATAGTTCGGGGTGAGACCACGCAGCGCGTCGACCAGGAAGGCGCGCGCCGCCGGCTGCCGCCCGCTGGCGCAGAGTGCCTCGGCATATTGTTGTGCCGCGCGCCGGTAGTCGAGCGAGGGCGTCTTCGCGAGCGGCAGCGCGATCAGCGCGTCGGCGGAGGCGCCGACCGCAGCTTCATGCTCTCCCGCAAAGGAATAGAGCAGCGCCATCCGCTGCCGGGTCTGGAACGAGATGCCGTTGAAGGATTCGAGCCAACCGAGGAATTCGATCGCCTCCCGGCCCCGCCCGAGCCGGATGAGCGCGTCGACCTTCCACAGGCGGATCGAGAACAATCGTGTGCTGGCGCTGTTGCCGCGCGTGGTGAAGAGCGACAATGTGTCGGCCTCGCGCACGAGCTCGTCGGATTTGCCGTCGCGCAGGAACTCCATGCAGCGCCTGTGGACATCGGCAATGATCGCCGCGGAGGTCTTGCCGTCCCCGGGCGGGGCGACTTGGATCGAAAGCGCAGACGCCATCAAAAACTCCGGTCCTGCAATAGCTTGTGCGACAGGAACAGCGGCTGCAACCGGTTTCGTCCCGGAAGCGCGCGATAGTTTCCGGGCGGCGGGAAAGGCCTAAGCCCGCGACGCTGCCGGCGAAGGGATTTCATGCGCCCTTCGCGATCGGCGCATTGCGCATCACCTCGAGATCGGCGCGGACCATCTCCCGCGCCAGCTCGCGCACCGGCGTCTCGTGGCGCCAGCCGAGCTTCTCGCGCGCCTTGGCGGGATCGCCGATCAGCAGATCGACCTCGGTCGGGCGGAAGTAGCGCGGATCGACCTCGACCAGGCATCGGCCGGTGCCAGCGTCATAGCCTTTTTCGTCGACCCCTGTTCCCTCCCAGCGAAGTCCGATGCCGACATCCTCGAAGGCCCATTCGAGGAAGGTGCGTACCGGCGTGGTCTCGCCGGTCGCGAGCACATAGTCATCCGGCGCGTCCTGCTGCAGCATCAGCCACATGCCGCGCGCATATTCGCGCGCATGGCCCCAATCGCGCTTGGCATCAAGGTTGCCGAGGAACAGCTTGTCCTGGCGACCGAGGCTGATCGCGGCCGCCGCGCGCGTGATCTTGCGGGTGACGAAGGTCTCGCCGCGGAGCGGACTCTCGTGGTTGAACAGGATGCCGTTCGACGCGTGCAGGCCATAGGCCTCGCGGTAGTTGACGACGATCCAATAGGCGTAGAGCTTGGCCGCGGCGTAGGGCGAGCGCGGGTAGAAGGGCGTCGTCTCGCGCTGCGGCACCTCCTGGACGAGCCCGTAGAGTTCGGAGGTGGACGCCTGGTAGAAGCGCGTCTTCTTCTCCAGCTTCAGGATGCGGATCGCCTCCAGCAGCCGGAGCACGCCCAGCCCGTCCGAGTTGGCGGTATATTCCGGCGTTTCGAAGCTGACCTGGACGTGGCTCTGGGCCGCAAGGTTGTAAATCTCGTCCGGCTGCGTTTCCTGAACGAGACGGATCAGGTTGGTAGCGTCGGTAAGGTCGCCGAAATGGAGCGAGAAGCGGGGATTGGGGACGTGCGGATCCTCGTAGATGTCCTCGATCCGGCCGGTGTTGAACGAGGACGACCGACGCTTGACGCCGTGTACCCGATAGCCTTTGCGCAGCAACAGCTGGGCCAGATAGGCCCCGTCCTGGCCGGTCACACCGGTAATCAGCGCCGTCTTGCCACCATCGTTCATGAAGAGTCCCTGATCCTGGAAGGCTGCGGCGATATCGATCCGGGCGGACCCACGACGTTCCGCCTCCTGCAAGTCCAACGATGTCAAGCACGTGGCGGGTTCCGCGCTCGTCGCACGGCTCTAGCCGGCCGTTCGGCCGCCTGCAATCAGCCCGCACGGCCAGCGTCCCGGTGTCGGACAATTTCCGGCGTAGACCACCGCCTGCCGCGGCGGCGTTTCGACGTCGTGCCGCCCGGAATCCCGCTTCGAATTAAATCACGTTAACGGACGCGAATCCACGCAAGCGGTAAGCCGCAACGGGACGATTTCTCATGAGTCGGCCCCGTTCGGGATTTCGATGCAATTGAAGGGCTTGAGGTAAGAAGGAGTTGACTCGGCCGCCATGATGTCGGCGAGGCATATCCGCAGTCGCAACGAGCCTCGCAGCATGCGCGGGGCCGCAGCAAGGCAAGGGAACGGCCAGGATGAAGGTTCTCATGACGGGCGCGACCGGAACGCTCGGTCAGAACGCGATGCTAGATCCGCGCCACCGCGATCACGAGCTGATCACACCGGGCCGCACCGATTACGATCTGCTCGATCCCGCCGCCGTACGGCAAATGTATGCCGATTGCCGACCCGATCTGGTGATCCATATCGCGGCGCTGGTGGGCGGCATCCAGGACAATATCGCGCACCCGGTACGCTTCATGGTGGAGAACATGCTGATCTCGACCAACGTGATCCACGAAGCCTATCGCGCGGGCGTGCCGCAACTCGTCAACATCGCCAGCAGCTGCATGTATCCGCGCAACATATCGGGTGCGCTCAGCATACCGATGCTGCTGACGGCGCCGCTCGAGCCGACCAACGAGGGTTACGCCCTCGCCAAGATCGCCTCTTGGAAGCTGACCGAATATATCGCGCTGGAGGCGCCCGAACTGCATTACAAGACGCTGATCCCGTGCAATCTCTATGGACCGCACGACAACTTTCACCCGCTCTATTCGCACATGGTGCAGTCCGCGATCATCAAGACCGTCGCGGCGGTAGAGCGCGGCGAAGACGAGGTCGAGATCTGGGGCAATGGCCAGGCGCGCCGCGAGTTCATGTTCATGGGCGACCTGGCCGATTTCATCTGGTCCTGGGTGCCGCGGCTCGAGGAGCTTCCTAGCGCGATCAATGTCGGCGCCGGCGTCGACCGCACCGTCCGTGAATATTATGAAGCGGTGGCGAGGGTGACCGGCTTCACCGGC
>CAXTTP010000029.1:0-11153 GCA_964247195.1 uncultured Sphingomonadaceae bacterium | reverse complement strand
ACCGGCCGCTTCGTCTACGATCCCGCCCGCCCGCACGGGATGGAGCGCAAGCTGCTCGACGTTTCGGCCGCCAACGCGCTCGGCTGGCATGCGGCAACCCCGCTCGACGAGGGCCTGCGCAAGACGGTCGACTGGTACAAGGCGAACCGCGCGCCCGATCCGCGGCGCGCGCGCTGACGGCCATGGGCGAGGATGCGGCGCCCGGCGCTTCCGTCAAGCGCCTCGTCGGCGGCCGTCGCGACGGCCTGGGCGGGCGACTCTGCGCGATGGTCGGTGCGATCCGCCTCAGCGAGGTTCTGGGTGCCGAGATGAAGTTCATCTGGCCCGAGCACCAGGAAACCGGCGACCTCGACTTCCACTCGCTTGGTCCGGCGCGCGATCTGTTCGCTGCGGACTATGTGGAGCAGCACCTGCTCGAGACCTATGACCGCACCAGCTACGCGACGGTGCTGAGGCGGGTGCTGACCAGGTCGAAGATCGACGCGGTAGCGACGCAAGCGTCGAAGAACGGGATCTTCATCACCCGCTGGCGCAGTCCGGTGGTACTGACCGGCGAACGTAGGCGCGCGGTGAAGGCGGGTGCGATGCGAGCCTTCGCGTCGATCCGCTTCAACGATGCGGTTTCCGAAACCCTGCGGATGGCCACGCAAAAGGCGGACCGCTCCTACGTGGCGGTGCATGCCCGGCGCGGCGATCTGATCTATGGCACCAACCGCTACACGCTCTACATCGACAAGTTCTCGCCGCTCGCGGTGATCGAGGCGGCGATCCGCTCGGCCGTGGAGGCGGGCAAGAGGGTCCTGCTGTTCAGCGACACAGACAAGCTGGTCAACGATCTGGCGCGGCGCTATCCGGTCTCGCCGGCGAGTTCCTTCTATCCGGACCGGCCGCTCGGATCGCTCGAGCGCGCCATGATCGACATCGGCCTGATGGCGGCCTGCTCCGAGATCATCGGCTCGGGCAGCGCCTTCGCCCAGACCGCGACCGTCATCGGCGGCGCGCCGCGCCGGCTCGCGCTCGATCTTTTCCCAGCCGCGACGTGGAAGGAGCTCTGCCTGACGCACATGGCGGAAAATCCGGAGCTCTACGATCGGTTCGAGCGGGCCAAGACGCTCCAGTTCATCGCGCTCAAATGCCCGGATCTTCCCGCCGAGGAGCGCGCCGCGCTGCTCGACCGCGCGATCGAGGACGACCCCGAAAACTATTATTACTATCTGGAATCGGCGGCGGAACGCGCGGGATATGATCCCCGCGGCGCGGAGAAGCGACTTCAGGAGGGGTTCGAGCGGCACTTCGCTGCGACGGGTGGGGAGACGCTCAGTCTCCTGCCGTACCAGCGCTACTTTCATCACGATAAGCCGGCCGCCAAGTTGGCCGCCGCCGTCGCGGCGCGCCGGGCGCCGTTCCTGCTCGCTTACTCGTCCGACATCGCGGCCCGCGATGGCGAAGAGCGGCAGGCGACGGAGCTTGCCGTCGAGGCAAGCCGGCTTCGGCCGGAAAGCCCCCTGCTGCGCGCCCGTGCGGCAAGCCGCCTCATCGCCACCAAGGATGCCGCGAAAGCGTCGGATCTGCTTGGAGCGGAGGATCCGATGCTGCAGCCCCCCATCGTTCACGCGGTGCGCGCCGAGGCCTTCTCGGCCCGCCGGAAGAACGCGGCGGCGCTGGAGAGCATGAGGCTCGCGGTGGCAGCCGCCCCGGGCAACGCCGCGTTCCGGGCGCGGCTCGCCTATCTGCTCCAGGAGAACGGCTTTAACGACGAGGCGAGCGCTACCGCCTATGAGGCCGTCGCCCTCGATCCGCGGGACCATGCGGCGACGCTCTGGGCGGCGCGGACCTGGTATGTGCTGGACGATCTCGAAACCGCGGTGGAATGGCTCACCGCCTGCTGCGACCTGAAGCCGACCCGGACAGAGATGACAGCACTCGCCGCGTGGAAGGTTCACCTGGCGAAGCGCAGAAGAGAGGATCGGGAGGCCGCCGCGCCGAACGAGGCGCATGTGCCCGGCGCCTAGCCGGGCCGCCCGCCCGGGGAGGTTCCTGCCGGGGTGCTATTGGCTTGCCCATTCATTTTCAAGGCGATAGGCTTGTTTCGTTGGTCCGGACTTGGCGAGCCCGGGTGGGATCGCCGGTCCGGAAGAGGCGTTGATGCAGAACCCCTATCTGTCTTTGCCGACGCGGGCTTTCTGGCGTACCGCCGTCGCGGACCACAACGGCTTCGAACTTACCGACCTCTACCGCAAGAGGTTCGAGATCGCCCCTGATACGAGGGTTTCCGCCGCCGGCAGCTGTTTCGCGCAGCACATCGGCAGGCAGCTCATGGCCAAAGGCTTCAACTACCAGGATTTCGAGCCGGCACCGCCCTATTTTCCGAAAGATCAGAAGGGGCGGTACGGCTACGGCATCTTCTCCGCCCGCTATGGCAACATCTACACCGCCCGGCAGCTTCTCCAGCTCGTCCAGCGTGCCTATGGAGAGTTCAGCCCGACCGACACCTACTGGCAGGCCGAGGGTGGGCGGGCCTTCGACCCGTTCCGCCCGACCGTCGAGCCGGACGGGTTTGCGTCCGTCGATGAACTGGAAGCGGTGCGGGAAACCCACTTGGCCGCCGTGAGGACGATGTTCGAGAACACCGATGTCCTGGTGTACACGTTCGGCCTGACGGAGGTCTGGATCAATCGCGCGGACGGCGCAGCCTATCCGATGTGCCCGGGAACAGTGGCCGGTACGTACGAGCCGAACGAGCACATCCTCCACAATCTGAACGCGGTCGAGATTCTGGCCGACATGGAGGCGTTCATCGCTCGCGCTCGCGAGCTCAGCCCCGAGCTGAAGATCCTGCTGACGGTGTCGCCCGTTCCCTTGACCGCGACCGCGAGCGGCCAGCACGCGCTGATCGCGAGCACCTATACCAAGTCGGTGCTCAGGGCCGTGGCCGGGCTGCTGTACCAGAAGTACGACTTCGTGGACTATTTTCCGGGCTACGAGATCGTCACCTCGCCGTCTTCGCGAGGCATGTATTATGGGCCGAACATGCGGAACGTATCGGCATTCGGCGTCGAGCGTGTCATGGGCCACTTCTTCGCGCAGCATCCCGCGCCGGGCGGTACCGCCACCGACAACGGGCCGGGCGCGGCTGTAGCGCCCACCAAGGCCCGTCCGGATTCCCCGGGCAAGCAGAGCAGCGACGTCGTTTGCGATGAAGAGCGACTGGATGTCGTCCGTGGTTGAGTAAGGCTGGGGTTCGGGTCGAAAAATGAAACTGAATGTTGTCGGCGACAGCCACACCGTCGCGCTCGGGCATGGCCTGCGGCGGCTGATCGAACGAGGCGAGCCCCGCCCGCCCTACGAGACGGTGGTTCGCAAGCTGTTCGCCGGCTACCAGACGAGCGAGCCGTTCATGCTCGATGGCGATGGCGATGCCGTTCGCTTTTCGCTGCCGAGGCTTCGCAAGAATCTGAAGAAGGTGACCGGTCGCAGCCACATCTCCGCTTCGGACAGGCCGGACGTCTTCGCCTTCGGAACCGGCGTAACCCATCGCGGTCTGGTCGCCTGGCTCTCTCAGGAGAGCGTGGTTCCATTCGGCATAAGCACGTCGGCGCGGCCCGAACAGTTCCAGCGCGTCTCCGCTGCGGTGTTTCATGCGACGGTCATGGAGTACAATCGATACCTCCTGGCGTTCTTCGAGGCGCTGGAGAAACTTCAAATTAGGTTTCTCGTATTATCTCCGCCGCCGATGCGGGATGACGACGGCCTGATAAATCCGATACATGGGGCGAAGGTTTTCGCGGAGCTGGAGCTGGCGTGCCGCAAGACCATGGCCGCCGAGCTTAGAAGTCGCGGCATTCTCGTGCTTGATGCCCTCGAAGAGGCATTCACGGCCGATGGGCTCATGAAAGACGAGTTCAAGCACGCGAGCCCCGAAGACGATCACCATGCCAACGGCCTTTATGGCGAGTTGATGCTGAAGCGGGTCTGGAGTGTCGTCGAAAACCTCGCCTGAGCAATTCGGCAGACCAAGGTTGATGCTGGACGATCCGCTGACCCGGACCCGTCGGATGGCGCTTTGGCAGCGTGTCTCCGCTCCGGTCGCGTCGAACCGCGCCGGGGCGTGAACGCGATGCGGATCTTCGACGGAGGGGACGTGACGGCCGACCTGGCCGAGCGGCCGGACGCGCTGGGTTGGCTGATAACGTTCTCGTACGCGACCGACGACAACGTGCGGGGTGAGCCCTTCGCCCTTCCCATCGCCCGTGGCCTGCCGCTGTCGCACATCTCGATCGTGGCCAACCGGAACCACTGGTGGCAGACCGCCGAGCAGGAAGCGCTCGCGCAAGCGATCCATTCGGTGCCGAACTACGCGTCGGGCTTTCGGGTGGGCTATGGTGCCAGCATGGGCGGGTACGGCGCATTGCTGCACGCCCGGTCCCTCGCCTTCGATCGGGTGCTGGCGGTGTGCCCGCAGACCGTCATCCGCGACCGCTCGGTGCCGTTCCGCGAGCAATGGCTGGGCTGGCTCGAAGACGTTCAGCACTACCGCGACGACATCCACGCATCGCGTCCGGACGACGCCGAGGTGATTATCATGTACGATCCGGCGGACGCCATCGATCGGGCGCATATCAACCATTTGCGGGAGCGGCAGTTCGAGTTCGAAGCGCTCGTTACACCGTGCGCCGGCCACCCGCCCTTCTACTTCTTGAAGGATATCGGGCTGCTGAGCTCGCTCACCCGGCAGCTTATCATGGGTGAGGTGAGGGCGGCGGAGGCACGTCGGCAGATCCGCGCCCTTCGCAAGCTGAGCCCGATCTACACCGGATCGTTCGCCCAGACGGAGTTTGCGCAGCGCCGGCCCGAGCTGCTCGTCAGGCTGATCGACATCTGCCTTGCCGATTACGACCGGCGCCGGGCTCGAGCCAAGGCCCGCGGACTCAAGTTCCGTCGCGGCCACGAACGCAAGCGATACGAAGATTTCAGGACGAGCTACTTGGCGACGCTCGCATCCACCCGCAGCGGCTGATGCCGGGCATCAGCTCGGATCATCCCGCGTAAGGAGGGGTCAACGACCCTCGTCTGCGCCTGCCGCCAGGCGAAGGAGCAGATCCGCGACCCGCTTTCCGCTGCCGCCGAGGAAGCGCGGATCGATGACGCTGTCGGCGAAGCTGCGCGTGCGATCGTCGATCTGCAGGCCGGCCGAGATCATCTCGATCATCTCGCCGATGCTGGCGGCGTGGGCGCCGATGCGTTGCTCGTAGAGGAAGGCGGGCGCGGAGTCGGGGAAGTTGCGTACGACCAGGTCGCCCATGATCCAGCCCGGAAACACCACCGGCTTGCCGAGCGCCAGCGCTTCGAACACCAATGTGCCGAAGTCGGCGATCACGACGTCCGCCCACACGAGCTTCTCCGCGGTGGGGATCTTGTCGACGCTGTTGATCGGGTGGAGCGCCACCTGGACGTCGAAATGATCGGCGAGCGCCGGTATGTGCTCCTGGAACAACGGAAAGGAGGACACCACCGCTCCCGAGACGTCGTCCTTCTTCTGGTCGTGGGTCGGCGCCCACAGCACGCGGATCTTCCTGTCGCCGAGCGGCGGAACCGGAGCGGCCGCTTGCATCGCGGCGAGCAGATCGAGCCGAAGCCAGCCGACAACGTGAATGTTCTCGTCGGCAACGGTAATGGCTGGGCTGTTCACCAGCCGCTGGCGTTCCCACTCGCCGGGCACCAGCACATGCCGGAAGCTGTTGAGATAATAGGAGCCGTCCTTGCGCTGCTTAAACAGGTAGTTCTTGTCGGCGACGCCATGCGACATGAACACGTCGGCTGGCCGCCCGATGAAGAACGCCATGTTGATCGCGCCCTGCGCGACCGTCAGACGTGACGTCGTCACCCGCGCACCCCCGAAATGGGGCTGGAGTGCGAGGAGCATCTGCCGCTGCATGCCCCGGGTATGCCGCCTGCGGCTCAGCACGAAATTGACCGGCCGCGGTTGCGCGGTGGACGGACCGGCCGGTACGACCACGGGGCTCGCCGGACGGCTTGGGGTGAGCGGCCCGCATTCCGCGATGGCGGTAAGCCAGCTCTTCCACTGCCGGCCGAACGCTTCGGAGAGCGGCTTTGGAGCGAGGATCCAGTTGCCCCGGCCCTTGCGGGGCGCGCTGCGCAAACCGGCTGGCGTGAGCTCCTCGAACGGCCAGTTGTCGCGGATGGCGTAGAAGCTGTACGCGCTGCCGGCGAGCCGTTCGACCAGCGCCATCATCGCCGGATCGGGCATCGTCGACATGGTGCAGACGATATAGGGACGGTGTTCCGCGATCGTCCCGGCCGCTCCCGCCAGAACGTCGCACTCGGTATGGATGTCGCCGATCCTGATGAGGGTGGGCGGCGGCAGCCCTTCGGCGACCAGATCGTCGATCGCCTTGGTTCGATCCGGTGCCTGCCCATCCTCCTCGCTTGGCTTCGCGCCGAGCGCGACGTTCACGAGCCTGTACTTGAAGCGGTTCCTCCTGCGGAGGCGCAGCGCTTTTCTGTAGATCCTGGTCGCAGCCTCGAAGCCGATCGCGTTGAAGCCCCGCCTGCCGAACAGATGCGCGCCAAGGGCGGGGTAGAGACCGATATTCGCACCGACGTCGTAAAAGGTCGTCGCCCCGTCCGCGCCGCTCATGAGCGCCAGGATGGCGGCCTGGGTGAAGCGGTGATGAGCACGCAGCCCCCGACGCGCTATGCGACGCTGGACCTTGGTTCCCTTCGCCCCGACCAGATCGAGGTAGGCCGGAATGCGCTCCTCGGGCTTTTGCTGCTCCGGGAGCCGCGGGATCCGGAACGGAACGGACGCCTTCTGCCTGGCGGCGGCGCTCGCGGGGGAATCGGGGTGCGCGGGATTTTCGAAGCTCACCGCCGGCCCGACCGCTT
Source organism: uncultured Sphingomonadaceae bacterium (assembly GCA_964247195.1). Classification (GTDB taxonomy): domain Bacteria; phylum Pseudomonadota; class Alphaproteobacteria; order Sphingomonadales; family Sphingomonadaceae; genus JAQGLK01. The sequence goes on along the minus strand of CAXTTP010000029.1, from coordinate 4,247 downwards.
GCTCGACATAGAGATAGACGTCCGGCACCTTGGCCTTGATGGCAGGCAGCTCGTTCAGGCACGCTGCGATCGTCTTGCGACTGATCAATCGGCGAAGCTTTCGACGCGCGGAGCCGGCGTCTCCCGCTGCCGAGCGGGTCACGGAAAAGTGGACGACCTCCGCCGCCTTCGCTTCCTCCAGGCGGCCGTTCTTGAACAGATAATGGTGATGCAGGCTGATCGGCCAGAACTGGCGAACATCGCGAAATTGATAGCCGAGGTTGTGCTCGATCTCGGACCCGAATTCCGCGAACAATGCTTCCCACGCGCTCCTCATCATCGGGTAGATGACGTGTTTGACGGAAATGTACTTGTCCACGAAGCCCATCATCCGGGCGGCGTTGATCTCCGCTATGGCATGAAGCGCCCGGCGGTCCCGAACCTCACTCCAGCGTCCGCGCAGGACGACGCCGTCCTCGGTAAAGAAATCGCCCGGTTTGACGGCGCGCGTCAGGAACATGTCGTCGTTGAAGTACAGGAACTTGTCGGTCAGCCCGGGAATGCGCCAGAGCACCGTCTCGATCGACTGCGAGTTGAAGGTCGGCAACGCCGACTCGTAGCCGCGGAAGAGGACGCGGTGATCGACGACGCGGACCCCTGCCGCCTCCGCCGCGGTGCGATCGAAGCTGGCGGGGAACTGGTTGTCGGTGACGAGCCAGATGGTCCTGATCCACGGCGCATGGTTGCGGATCGAACGGATGCAGTAGCGGACCTCGTCGTGGTCCGCGAAGCGGTGCTCCTTTAGGCCGTTAGGATGGGGTTCGGAACCGCGTATCCTCGCCAGCGATGCAAGCCGCTTCTCGCGGTGGACAGGGTCCGATCCGTCGACCCACGCTACGACTGCATCGATCATCTCGCGACCATCCACTGGGTCGTTCAGCAGGGCGCTTGCCGGTTCCATCCGCTGCCTATGGCTGTCGCGGCGTTTGCGGTCAAACCGGTGGACGCCCTCCGGTCGCGCCCCCAACGAGCCTCTAAGCGACCGAAAGGTTGAGCTTTTACTGCGCCTAGCGCTTGTCGGTCGTCCAGCATGTCGCGGGCCGGTGATCCACGATGCGCCTCTGCATCGACGCCCATCGGCCGGCGCTCCGTCCGCTACCGCGCTGCGGTCGCGGTGGTCAAAGCCGGCGATGCGCCAACACGGATGATCTTGTTCATTTTTAGCTCCTCATTGGCGCCGACTGTGGACCTCCGTCGTTTGGAAACGATATGGACCGTTGGATCCCGGTCAAAAAAGTGAAACCGGCCCTGCCTAGGTTACGTACCGCCGCCTCGAGGTCTCCTGATTGATGAATGCCACTTCTGAGCAGGACCCGGCTTTCGCTCCGCTGAACTTCGTGCTCTCGACGAGCAGCAACTATGCCGAGGTGCAGGAACAGATCCTCTCCTGCATCAGGAAGCACCTCGCGCCGAACGAATATACGGCTGGGTTCTCCACTCCGACGGCGGAAGCTTTGAATTTCACGCTGTTCGTCAACGGGCGGGCGGACGCGCTGATGTCGCACGGGGTCGCGGACAAGAACTATATGTACCGGCGCGGCGATGATGGCAGCCGGCTGGTCAACCGCTTCTCGCACGTGATGGTGCCGGGGCCGTGGCTGCGCGACCGGATGATCGCGAGCAAGACGCTCTCGCTCTCGCCGGAGCAGATCCACAGTGTCGGCTGGCCGCGGCTCGACCGGCTCCTGGAAGTCAAAGCCACCCGCGTGCGGCTGCCGGACGACGGGCGGCTCCGTGTCCTCTGGGCGCCGACCCACGATTTCGCGCGGCGTGGCGAGGACGAGGTGTCGACCTCCTCCTATCCGGGCATGCTGAAGCATGTGTCCAAGCTGGAGCGCGAGTTTGCCTTCCTGACCTCCCTGCATCCGCGCAACCGCAACGACAAGCGCCCCACGCTGGAGGCGCTGCTCCATTGCGATGTCGTCGTCTCGGATTTCGGGACGATGGTCTACGAGGCGTGGGCGCTGGGCATCCCGGTGATCTTTCCGCACTGGATCATCGGCGACGCGATCCGCCGCTATCTGCCGAACAGCGCCGAAGCGCTGATCTTCTCCGAGCGGATCGGGCTGCACCCGGACAGCTTCGGCGCAATGCTCGAGATGCTGCGCAGCCGTCCTACCATCGGCGAGGACGTCAGGCGCTTCATGGCGGCCTATCTCGACCCGGATCATACCGGCACGAGCGGGTTGCGCATCGCCGGGCTGTTGCGCGATCTTGCGGTCGAGAAGCGCGCGCGGCACGCCGTGACGGCCGACGGCGCATAGGAGATCCGGTGATGGACGGCGATACGAATGAAGCGGTCTTGGCGCTGGGCGCGCTGTTCGATCAGCTGTGCGTCCACCTTGCGGGCCGGGGACTGCTCACGCAGCACGAATATGACGGCCTGTTCGCAAGCTCGATCCTCAAACTCGAGGCGGCCGGTTTTCCTTCCGATCACAACGCCCTGAAATTCCTGCGCCAATTGGCGCCTGCCTCCTCGGCGCTGCGCGAGAGCTCCCCTATCCCGTGAGCGCACTGTGTTTACCGTAACGGTTCCTGGCGCGCCGCTTCTCAACGGTGATCCGCCTGCTATAGGTCGTCTCCGGGAAGGGCGGCACGAGGATCAGGAACGATGACGGTGGTGGCACTCGCTGACGGGGAAGTTGCGCAGACCGAGCCGAAGCTGGATGTCGAGCTTCTCCCGCGCGATCCCACTTTGCTCTGCATCGGCGTTGCGCGGGTGCCGGGTGGCGTGAAGATCAGGGCAGCATGCCGCACGGCGTCCTTCGCCGACATCGACGCGCTCTACGCGGTCGCCGGCGAGCGGCGCAGCGCGTTGTTCTTCGGCGCCGACGATGCATCGAAGTCGGCCGAGCTGACCTTCCTCGACGTGCTGGTACCCGCGGCGTTGCTCAAGGAGCATACCGAGTTTCAGTTGATGGATCGGCGGGGCCGGCTGTTGAAGACGCTGGTCGCCGGGCTCAGGCCCAAGCTGCCGGCGAAGTGGCGGTTTGCGCCGTATCAGCTCAACCTCGTTTTCGACCCGGCGCCCGCCGCGGCCCTCGAACCGACGCCCGCGCGCTGCTTCGTCCGCTCGATCACGGTATCGGGCGACAATCTGCTGATCGACCTCTCCGTCTTCGTCAGCACGAAGCTCCCCGAGGTGCCCGAGGCCGCGGAGCTGGTGATCGATCGCGAGGGCTCCGATGGCGATCTGTTCGCGGCGCCGTTCGCTCTGGCGAGCGGCAAGAAGGCGTTCCGGATCCCAGCGTCGCTCCACCGTCAGCTTACGAAGATGTCTGTGCTGCACGGCCAGATTTCGGTCCCGGCGCTGTCGGTGTTCGACGATGTCGCCATCTACGATCCAGCGGTGGCGGTGGGGGGCGAGCGGATGCCGCTGCTGCCGTACAACCTCTATTACTTCGAGAAGCCGTCGACCTTCGTCATCAACAGCGGCGTAAGCTCGCACATCCTGCGTCATTTTAGCGATCCGGCAACGGGCGCCGTGCGACTTTCCTTTCAGTAGCGTCGATGGAGCGACCGCGAAGATGACCAACGACGGCCCCGGCTCGCCCGGGACGCAGCGAATCAACTTCGTGCGCAGCCCCAGCTCCAACTATGCAAAGGTGCAGGAGCAGATCCTGAACGCGATTCGCGTGCACCTGCCTGCCGAGAGCTGGACCGAGACCGTCTCGGCCAAGGTCGATGATGCGGTCAACTTCGCGCTTTTCATCCACCAGCCGACCGACGTGCTGATGTCGCACGGGGTCGCCGACAAGAACTACTTCTTCCGCAAGGACGCCGACGGCAACCATCTCGCCAACCGCCTTGCCTACGCCTTCGTGCCCGGCGAGTGGCTGAAGCGCCGGCTGCTCGCGAGCAAGCGGCTGGAGCTCACCGCCGATCAGATCCACACCGTCGGCTGGCCGCGGCTCGACGCGCTGCTCGAAATGCAGGCGCGCTACGATCAGGAGCGCCGCGAAAGCCCGCCGCGGGCGCGGCCGAAGGTACTGTGGGCGCCGACGCACGATTATGCGCGCCGGGGCGAGGACGAGGTTTCGACCTCCTCCTATCCCGAGCTGCTCAACCATGTCGACGAGCTCACCCGGCACTTCGATCTCGAGATCTCGCTCCACCCGCGCAACCGCAAAGACAAGCAGCCCACTCGCAACCAGCTTGTCGAGTGCGATGCCGTGATCTCGGACTTCGGAACGATGGTCTACGAGGCC
>CAXTTP010000028.1:0-17850 GCA_964247195.1 uncultured Sphingomonadaceae bacterium | reverse complement strand
ACCAGCATCGGCGCCAGCAGATAGCGCTCCACGCCCATGTCGATCAGCCGCGTCACGCTGCCGACGGCGCTGTTGGTGTGGAGCGTCGACAGAACGAAGTGGCCGGTCATGCTCGATCGCACGGCCGTTTCCGCGGTTTCCTGATCCCGGATCTCGCCGACCATGATGATGTCGGGATCCTGGCGGAGGATCGCCCGCAGGCCGCGTGCGAACGTCAGCTCGGTGCGCGGATTCACCTGCGTCTGACCGATGCCGTCCAGCTCGTACTCGATCGGGTCTTCGACCGTCATGATGTTGCGCTTGCGGTCGTTGAGATGGTTCAGCGCGGTGTAGAGCGTGGTGGTCTTGCCCGACCCGGTCGGGCCGGTGACGAGCAAGATGCCGTGGGGCCGCAGCAGCAGCCGTTCGAACAAAGCCTGATCGCGGGGGGTCATGCCGAGGTTGGCCAGATCCAGCTTCATCGCGCTCCGGTCGAGCAGCCGCATCACGACGCGCTCGCCATGCTGGGTCGGGATCGTGGACACGCGCACGTCGACCTCGTGGCCGCCGACCCGGAGCGTCACGCGGCCATCCTGCGGCACGCGCTTTTCGGCGATGTCGAGCCGGGCCATGACCTTGATCCGGCTGACCAGGAGCGGCGCGAGCGAGCGGCCCGGTTCGATCAGGTCGCGCAATACCCCGTCCACGCGGAACCGGACGATCAGGCGCCGCTCCTGGGTCTCGACGTGGATGTCGGACGCGTTCGCCTTCACCGCCTCGAGCAGCAGCGCGTTGATGAGCCGGATGACCGGGGAATCGTCGCGCTGGTCGAGCAGGTCGTCGACGGCGGCCGCACTGTCCGCGAGGCTCGCGAGATCCGTATCGGCGGCGGCCGCGAAATCCGCTGCGTCACCGGCGCTGTCGCGGTAGAATTCGCGGACGGCCTGATCGAAGGCAACGTCGTCGATCGTCCGCCAGGTCGGCGCCGCACCGTAGCAGCGCTGCGCCTCCAGCAGCGCCGAGACCGCGGCGTCGCCACGGTGCAGACCTTCGACGCCGCCGCTTCCATCGCTGCGGCATAATATGCCGTGGCGGCGGGCGAAGGCATAAGGCAGCGCGAAGCCTTCCATCAGCCGTTGCTCAACGTGACGTCGGCGCCGACGACGCCCGGGGCAGGACGGCGCTCCAGCTTGATCTCCATGACCCGCAGCGCGCTCGTCCGTTCGAGATCGGCGATCCAGCGCAAGATCCCGTTGAACGGCGCTTCGGTCACGACGACATGAACCCGGCCGCCTTCGGGCTCGATCCTCGCGAGGCTCAACCCCGCTGCCGTCGCGCTGTCGGTGACGATCGCGGTTGCCGCTCCGTTCCGGCGCCCCGCGGGAAGCGCCAGTCCCGGCCCGGCCGCGCCCAGCCGCGCCGCCAGAGCATCGGAACGAGCGATATCCGCCTTCAGCATCGCCCGCCTCGCCTCGAACGGTCGGATGATCCCGGCGATCGCCACCGCGATCAGCAACAAGACAGCGAGGATGGCGAGCAACTGCCGTTCGCGCGCGCTTCTCGCCATCCAGAGGGCTTGAGCGCGAGCCCGCCACGCCAAGAGTTCGGGGCGGGTCATCCCGCGCCGCCGGCTGACGAGCGAATGACGATCTTGCCGGTCGCCCGCCCGTCCTCGACATTGGCCGCGCCGCTTTCCGCATCGAGACCCGCGCCGGCCAGCGCTCCCTGCGCTCGTTGCAGTGCGGGCAGGTCGCCGCCTTCCACTTCCAGCGTCAGGCTGCGCGTCCCCTCGTCATAGTCGAGGCTCGTCACGGCGGGCGGTTGAGGGAGCGAGCGCAAGGCCGCCGACGAGCGTGCCAGCAGAGGCAGAAATCCGCTGGTGGCGCTGCCGTCGGCGGGAAACAGATCGGCGACGGTCGCCGACGGATCGTCGCCCACGACGGTTCCGGGCGCCGCTTGTTCGATCATGGCCGCAAGCCGGTCGCGGTGGACATGAGCGATATGGCCGAGGGCAAGCGTGTCGGCCAACGCCACCACCGCATGCGAAGCCAAACCGGCGGCGGCGACGAGCGCCACCCGCCGCCATACGGACGAGAGCCGGCGCGACGGTCTCGCGTAGATGCCCTGGCGCAGGTCGATCGCCGGCTTCAGAAGCGGTGTTGCAGGAATATCGAGCAGAGCACCTTCGCGATGCCCGGGCTCGGCCGCCAGGTCGGGCGGCAGCGGCTCGCCAAAGACGACCAGCCCGGGCCGGCCGGCCAGCCGCCAGAGCGCCGCAAGGTCGCCCGCGGGTGCGGCAAAGCCGGTTCCCTCGTCACGCCGCACGCAGGCGCGCGTACTGGCGATCTGGACGGACCACTCGCCCGCCTCGGGCACGGGCAGACGCAACGCATCCGGGACGAGCGCGGCGCGCTCCAGCCCCGCCTCGTTCAACAGCGCGATCCATTCGAGCATCAGCCCATTTTCGACGACTGCGGCGAGGTGACGGCGCGGAGACAACTCCTCGCCGAGCGCGGTATGCACGATGTCCAGCGGCTGTCCCAAGGCATCTTCGACGGCAAAGGGCAACGCCGCCGCGCGTTTCGCCAGGCTGGGTAGCGGCAGATCAACCGCCAAGATCAGGATCTGCTCGTTCGGCACGAGCACAATTGCCGGCCCGACGTCCCAATATTCCACGAGTTCGAGACGATCGCCCGCGATCGCCCAAATTCCGCGAGCAGGCAGACCGGGTTCACTTGCCTTGATGAACGGCTCATCCCGTGGCTGAGCCAGCACGCTCGACCCGTCATTTCGGTGCGGATGCAATGGCGTTTCCATCGGAGCCGCCTATAATAGCGGCAATGACCGCCGGCAAAAATCTAATTCGTGGACCGGCCGCATATTCGGCGCCCACGTGTGAGCCGATCGACAGCGAAGCAGGCTTGACCCTGGTCGAGATGATCGTGGTGCTGGCCATCATCGCGCTGGTGGCCGCACTCATCGTGCCCAACGTGATCGGCCGCCCGGATCAGGCTCGCGTGACCGTCGCCAATAGTGATATCAAAACCATCAGCGCGGCGCTCAAGATGTATCGGCTGGACAATGGCAGCTATCCGACCACCGAGCAGGGCCTGGCCGCACTCGCCACTCGGCCGACGATTCCGCCGGTTCCCACGAACTGGGCCGCGGAGGGCTATCTCGAGCAGGTGCCGGTGGACCCTTGGGGAAGGGCCTATGCCTTCCGCAACGACGACGGTCGCATCAACGTGCTTTCGTACGGAAAAGACGGCAAGCCCGGCGGCGAAGGGCTCGACGCCGACATCGGCGGACAATCCCACTGAGATGGGCCGCCGCACCGCCGAGACCGGGCTCACGCTCGTCGAGATGCTCGTGGTCCTGGCCATCATCGGCATCGTCTCCGGCATGGCCGTGCTCGGGCTGGGCGCGGCCGGCGGCCGAGGCGCGGAGGTCGAGGCCCGCCGGCTTGCCGCCCGCCTGACGCTGGCTACCGATGAGGCGATGGTGACCGACAGGATGTTGGCGCTGGATTGGAACCGCGACGGCTATCGCTTCGTCAGCTGGGATCCGGCGTCACGGCGCTGGCTTTCCGACCGGGACGCCAGCTGGGGCGACCAGCACGATCTTCCGGGCGGAATGTCGCTCGCCATAACCCCGGCGAGCTCGCCGCTGATCCTCTCCGGCGATGGCACCGGCGCACCGATGGATGTGGTCATCGGCACCGCGAAGCGCCGGTGGCGGATCGCGTTCGATGGCATCGGCACGACCGTCGAGGCCGATCGCGCCGATGGTTGAAGGACGCCGTGGCCGATGCGCCCGTGAGGAAGGCTTCTCGCTCATCGAGGCGCTGGTCGCGCTGCTGGTGCTCGGGATAGCGACGGCAGGCTTGCTGCGGGCCGCCGAGGCGCATGTCGATACGATCCGCGGGCTGGAGCTCCGCGCCGCGGCCGAATGGGTGGCGGAAAACCGGCTGGTCGAGCTTGGCTTGCCCGGCGGTTCGGCGATGCCCGACAAGAATGTCGACATGCTTGGGAACGAGTGGCTGGTGACGACGACCTTCTCGCCCAGCGCCGACCCCGATCTGAGCCAGGTGCTGGTGGCGGTTCGCACGCCGGGGGCGAGCACACCCACGGTGACGCTGCGCGGGTTCGTACCGGGCGGTGCCACGGCGTCATGACTCCGCGGATGCAGCGACGCGGTGCGGATCTTTTCACCGCCTTCGTGATCCTGTCGGTCGCCGTCGCGCTCGCCCACCTGAGCTGGCGGCTCACCGGCGATCCGGGGGAGCCGCCCGCGACGGTGGCGGTGACGAGCGTCGCCGCGCCGGCACCTCCCGTCGATCTGGCCCAGGTGACGGCGCTGGCGCCGTTCGGCACCCCGGTCGTCTCGGGTGCGGGTCCTGCCACGGGATCGATGCAGTTGCGCGCGATCCTGTTGGCGGAGCCTCGCTCAGCCTCATCCGTGCTGATCGCGTCGGGCGGCGGCCCGGCCCGCGCGTTCGTGATCGGTCAAACGGTCGATGGCGGCGGCACGATCGAAGATATTCTGATCGATCGGGTGGTCTTGCGGGTCGGCGATCACGCCGAGACGCTCGCTTTTCCACGCATGAACGACGTAGCTCCTTCGTTGCCGTCCCCCGTCGGAGCCGGGCCTCCCGCATCTTCGTCCGGCGTCGCGGCCATCCGGGCGTTGATTCCGGCAGCGGTGTCCGGTGTCGCCACCACGCCTGCGCCCCCGGATGGCGCTGCCGGCGCGCTCCAGGCGGCACGACAGGGGTTGACCGACAATCCCCGCGGATTTCTCGACGAACTGGGGGCGACGCCCGCCGATGGCGGCTATCGCATCGGCGTAGGGGCCTCGCCTGCCGTTCTGCAGGCGGGGCTGATGCCGGGCGACGTGATTGAGAAGATCAATGGTTCCCCGGTCGGCAATGTGGATCGCGACCGGGCGCTCTTCGAAGGCGCCGTGGCGTCCGGCGGAGCACGCGTGGAGCTGGTTCGGGCGGGACGGCGGATTACGCTGTCCTTTCCGTTGCGCTAGGAGTCTGACGTGCATCTGTTGACGCGGATCTTTGCCCTGTCGCTGGCAGCGACGACGCTGCCCGCGGCTGCGTTGTTCGCGCAGGCGGCCGCTCCAACTCCGCCGGTTGCCGATGTCGTGGTCAATATGCACGATATCGACATCGCGGATGTCGCCCAGCAGATATCGCGGATCACGGGCCGCACGCTGATCCTCGATCCCAGCGTCAAAGGTACGGTCAACGTCACGTCCGCCGAGCCGCTGAGCGTGAATGGTGTCTGGGATCTGTTCCAGTCGGTGCTGCGCGTGAACGGGTTCGCCGCGGTTCGCAGCGGGCGGGCGTGGCGGATCGTGCCCCAGGCCGCCGCCGTCCGCGACGGAGGCTCCCAGGTAGCGCGCGGCCGCGTTGGTGGCCAGCAGGTCGTCACGCGGATGATCCGCCTGCGCAATCTGCCGTCCGAAACGGCGGCACGCGTGTTCCGCCCTCTGGTCGCCTCGTTCGGCAGCGTCGAACCGCTGACCCAGCCCAATGCGATCGCGGTGACCGACTATGCCGAAAACGTCGCAAGGATCGAGCAGCTGGCGGCCTCCCTCGACGGCGGCGGCGGCAACGGCTTCGACAGCATCCGCCTCCAATATGCAGCGGCCAAGGATGTCGGTAACGCGATCCGCAGCATCCTCGGCGACGGCACCAACGGCCAGGGGCCGCGCGTCGCGGTCGACGAACGGAGCAACATCGTCATCGTCCGCGGCGAGGAGAGCGCACTGGCCGAGGCGCGAAGGATGGCCGCCGTGCTCGACCGCCCGGGAAGCGCGACGCCTGTCACGCGACTGTTCCGCCTGAGCAACAACGATGCCGAGTCGATCACCGACGTTCTGCGCGGGCTGATGGGAGATGGTAGCGCGCAGGGATCGAACCCGATCGCGCGCAGCCTGTCGGCGGGCGGGAGCAGCGGGATCGGCGCCGGAACCGTGGGAACGGGATCGCTCGGCTCCTCCGGCGGATCGGGTTACGGGGTTCCGGGTCTGGCCGCGACGCTGGGAGTCGGCAACAGCGCCGCAACGTCGCCGATGACGACGACGATCGGATCGTCCACCCAGGGTTCGACGTCGGGGGGCAGCTCGGGCGGATTCTCCACGCCAGAGCTGGCGATCGAGCCCGCGCCCGAGCTCAACGCGATCGTGGTTCGCGGTACGCCGGCGGCGATCGCCTCGATCGAACCGCTCATCCGTGAGCTCGACGTGCGGCGGCCGCAGGTGATGATCGAGGCGGCGATCGTCGAGATCACCGGCGACCGGGCCGAGCAGCTCGGCATCCAGCTCGGCATCGGCCCGGCTGCGGCCGCAAACTCGAACGGCGCGGCCACCTCCTTCACCAACCTCGGCTTGTCGCTGCGAAGCATCCTGTCCGTGCTGGGCGCGCCGGCGGCGATCGGCCTCTTGCCGGACGGTCTCAGCGCCAATGTCGGGAGCCGCAACGACTTCAGCATTCTGGTGCAGGCGCTCGGCCAGTCGACCAACGCGAACCTGCTCTCCACCCCCAGCCTGACGACGCTCGACAATCAGCCCGCGGAGATCGTCGTCGGCCAGAACGTGCCGTTCCGTACCGGAAGCTTCACCACCTCGGGCAACACCACCGATCCGTTCACCACCATCCAGCGCCAGGATGTCGGCATCACGCTCCGCGTGGTTCCCCGCATCCACGACGGCAACGTCATCCGGCTCGAGGTCAGCCAGGAAGTGTCATCCCTGGTGGGGAGCGTGACGGGGGCGGCCGATCTCATCACCAATCGACGGGCCATCCAGACGACGGTGCTGGCCGACGATGGCCAGACGATCGTGCTGGGTGGCTTGATCAGCGATGACCGCACGTCGGTGAAAAGCCAGGTTCCGGTCCTTGGCGATATTCCAGTGCTGGGCGAGCTCTTCAAGAGCCGCACCGTGTCGCAGACCCGGCGAACCCTGTTCGTCTTCCTCAAGCCGACGATCCTGCGCGACAAGGCCTCGATCGCCGCCGCGGCGGACGACAAATACGCGCGCGTCCGCAATGGCGAAGCGGCGTTGCAAACCCGCGGCAGTCTGCTCCTAGAGAGGCACCGTGCGCGCCTGACGCCGGAGATTCAGGGTATCTATTGAGTGGGCGGCGTCGCCGGACCCTGCAGCCCGCGTGCCCCATATCCGAAGGTGAGGCTGGAAAACGTCGTCTGAAAATCGGCTACGGGGTTTCCGGTAATCGGCTTGGACCAGATCACATTGATCAGCCAGGCACCCCGATCCGGGACGCTGAAGCTGGCGCGGCCGAGCGCATCGCTGCGGTTCGTCTCGACTGGTCGCGTATCGAAATCCAGGTTCGTGAGCTTGACGAGCGCGCCGGCGAGCGGCTTGCCTTCGAAGAAGATACGCACGGGCAGGCGCTCGTTGGGCTTGAGCGCATAGGGGTTGCGCTCGGGCACGATCTCCAGGCTCAGGCCGAGCCGCCGCGTCGCGAGCTGACCCTGGCGAGCGTCGACCGGGCCGATCTGAATGATCGCCTTCGCCCGCCGGCTGTATAGTTCGCGGCCGTTCGCCTCCGTCGTACCTGTGCGCACGCGTTGTTCCAGCGGCAGGGTCAAGCCCTCTTCCCTGGCATAACTGGTATACCGAACGGCCGGCAGATCGCTCGGCGTCCACGTGCTCTGGAATGCGAGAAGATGCGTGCCGGGCCGGGTGAATTTGAGCGTGCCGTCGCCTTCCGGCGACAGCAGCGTGAGTTCGGGCTTGCGGTCGATCGTTCCGCCGGGCCCGAAGCTCTTGAACTGGATGACATGATCGAGCGGAACCCCCCAGCGCTGCCGTGCCGGCCCGTGGCCGACGAAGATGATCAGCGGCACCGCACGCGGCTCGGCAAAGCTGAAGCCGCGTGGTTGAAGCCAGAAATCATGGGCCACGGCGGGGACCGCGGCGAGCGCCGCAACCAGGAGAATCCAGCGTTTGGCCATGCGGTCGATCATCCTCGTACGGACGGCTAGCCTATGCCCCGAACCTGGACGGCGCCACAATGCCAAACGCATGAACAGCTTGTTCGTTGACCGTGCACTGCGCGCCGCGCATTCCGATCGATGTCATTCGTTCCGGAGCGATGCAGTGCCGATACGATCAAGGATGCACAGCCGGCTTCTCCTATGGACAATCCTGGCGCTGTCGGCTGCGCCCGCCGAAGCGCATAACGATCCCAATCTCGCCGGCGGCTTCATCGCCGGGGTTCACCACCCGCTTTCGGGACCGGACCATATGCTGGCGATGATCGCGGTCGGCCTGTGGGGCGCGTTCCTCGGCAAGCCGCTGATCGTGTTGCTGCCGGTGATCTTCCCCACGTTGATGGCGATCGGCGGTGCGCTCGGCATGATCGGGACGCCGATGCCGCCGATCGAGATCGGTATCGCGCTTTCCGTGATCATGCTGGGTGGCGCGATCCTGTTTGCCTGGAGGGCTCCGGTCTGGCTCGCCTGTACCATCGTCGCGATATTCGCCATCTTCCATGGCTATGCGCATGGCCGCGAACTGCCCTCGATCGCCGATCCGGTCGCCTACAGCCTCGGCTTCGTCCTCGCCACCGGTGCGCTGCACCTCGTCGGCATCGCCATCGGACTGATCGAGCGGCGCCCCGGCGGGCTGATCGCGATGCGAGCGATGGGCGGCGCGATCGCCGCGATCGGCGTCTGGTTCCTGTACGCGGCGACCGCATGAGAGGTGCAGCACTTCCTGCGGCGCTGCTATGCGTCGCGCTCGGCTTGTCGCTGGCTTTCGCGCCACGCCGCGCGATCGCGCCCGCGCTCGCCGGGCTGGTTGTCGCGTCGATCGGGGCTCATCTGATCAGCTGGCCACCGCAATGGCACGAGGCGGCGTTCCTGGGATGCTGGGCAAGCGTGATCCTGATCGCAGGAAGCGGCCATCTGCCGCGCGGCGTTCCGTTCACCCTCGCCATCGCGCTCGGAGTGGATGCCGGGCTCTGGGCCGGTGCGGTGGTCGCCTACGAAGGCCGCACGGCCGATCTCGCCTCGGCATTTCCGTTCGCCTTGCTGTTTCTTCCGGCGCGGCTGTTCGTCGCGCGGGGTTGGGAGGTCGCCGTCAAGGTGGCGGCGAGCTGGCTCGTCGCGGTCGCTATCCTCGTCGCGTTGCTGCCCCTGCAAACGACGCCGGGCTATGTGCCCGATCATATGGAATGACGCCGCTCAGCGTGCCGGCAATCCGATCTCGATCCGACGCCCGCCGCGGGTGAACGTCGCGCTCTCGGCAAACAGACCGTCCAGTCGCCAACCGTCGACCGTGTCGCCCGCCTTCAACGCGTGCATGCGGCCGTGCCCATCGCGCACCAGCGCCACGCCCTGATCGGGCAGCCGGCCGACGATCCCCGATAGTGCCAGTCCGCTTTGCAGATCGCCGGGCGCGGGACGCGCGAAGAACAGCGGCCGGGCGATCGCCGCGGCGAGCGAGGGGACGGGTCCTCGGTCGGCCTGTGCCGCCACCGGCGGCGGCACGGCCGATCCGCGGATCGTGCCGCGATGCAGAAGCGTCGCGGGCACCAGAATGGCCACACCGGCCGCGGTGCCGACGATCAGCCGGGACGCGGAACGCGGCGCCGCCATCTTCACTGCCGGATCCACACGGTGTCGACCTTGCCCCGGATCTGCAGCAGGCCACGCTCCTCGTCCGCGACCATCACGCTGTCCCGGAAGCGGATCAGCGAGGGATCATGTTCGATGTCGCTGACGAAGCCGAGCATGGCATCGGGCGGTCCTCCTCCGGCGATCCGCAAAGCGAGCGTCGCGCCGTTCTGGGCGGCGATCGGCTCGATCATCGTGAGGCGGAGGCGATGCGCGCGCGCGGCGCCGCGCAGGCGGCTTTCGAACGTGGCCAGCGCCGCCGGCCGATCGCCGGCAGCGGTGTCGGGTGTCGCTGCCGGGTGCTGCGGAGCGCGATCGGCTGCGACCGCCCGCGCGGCGCGTTCATCGGCCAGACGAACAAGCGCCGCGCCTGCCGGCAACCACATCGCAGCCGACGCGGCGATCGCCGCCAACGTGAGCAGGATCGCATTCCGCGATCCCGGTTCTGACAGCGGCCGCTTCAATTGCTTGCTTGCCCGATCGTCAGGCGGATGCCGCGATCGGGGATCGACACTTCGCCCGTCACGTGCCGAACCATCGTGTCGCCGTTGTGTAGCGCGCTGAGAACCGCATCGGGATCGGGCGTGTCGATTTCCAGAACGGTCCCTCCATAGCCGGCGATCCGGATGCTGTGGAGCGATGCATCGGCCGGAAGCCGCGCCGCCAGGTCGTACAATTGACCGCTCAATGTCGGCCGCGCGGAGAGCGCCGCGTTGGCGCGTGCAGCATCGTTCATGTCGGCGATCCGGCTAGCTGCCCCGGCCCCCGCCCCACCCTCAATTGTGCGCGCCTCGAGGGATCCGATAAGCGTAGCGCCGATCCAAGTGGTCAAAGGAATGCTGGCCAGCAAAGCGATCGTCATTCCGATGGTCGCCGCACGGCGCTGCGCGACGCGGCTCGCCTCGCCACGCATCAACACCGCGCGCTCTCCATCGAGGAGCGCCACGAACGAAGGGCGGGGAAGCCCCCGCGCGCCGAATGCTCCGCTGATCCTGCGCAGTTCGTCGCGATGAGCGATCACGACGTGCCGCACAAGCACGTCGCCCTTCCCCGGAGCGGGCGTCGACCAGCAGGCGGCTTCTAGCAGGAGCGGCGATCTCTTCTCCAGCCCCGCCCGAACCGCGGCCCGCGCCCGGATGGTGCCGGCGGGGATCGGGACCTTGACGATGCAGATCTCGGGCGATTGAAGGCTAATCTCGAGCCTGCTGTCCCCGGCATGTTCGGCGAGCGCAGCCCAACCGTCTTCGTCCTCCGGATCGAGCCGCGCAACATCCGTCGACCGCTCGGTGATCAGCCAGGCGATCTCCGAAACCCACCACCCCCCTGCCCGGCGGATCCCGGCCCACAGCTTCAGGCCCACAGCCGCAAGACCAATATCGTCGCATCTGCCGCCAGCACGAGCGGCAGCCAGGGCGCCAGTCGCCGCGACCGCATCCGCGCGGATTCGTCGAGCAGCATGGCGGCACGGCTGCACGATGCCGCCAATCCCGGACCAAGGATGCTGTGTTCGAACAACGCCGTGATCCCCGGCGAGACGCGCTGCGCGACCAGCCAGTCCAGCAGGCGGACGACGCCAACCTCCTCCCCCGTGCCCGGCGCTGCCGCATCGGCAATGATCAGGTCGATCGCGACAGCCCGGGCCACGCCGCAGTCGAGCATAGCCGCCAATCGTCCGAACGCCACCGCCTGCGCCACATCGCCGAAGAGCTTGGTGGCAAGTCGCTTCTCGATCCAGGCGGGCGAAATCAGGAAGCTCGTTGCGACTGCGGTCAGAATCCAGATCGCGACCGTGCCCGGCACCAGCCAGGTCAGCGCGAGGCTCCACAGAACCAGCGTCCCGATCGGCAGCAGGCGGGCTGGCGCCACGGCCTGGCGCAACGCGATCTGGCTCGCCAGGCTGGTCGATATACGGTCAAGGGTCACTGCGAGTTCGGCGGGCGCCGCGCAACGCACGGTCAGCCGCACCCACTCCGGAAACGCTGCCGGCAATTCCAGCGCAGCGGTCTCCGAACCGGTCCGTCCACTCTGGACCGGGATGTCGCGCAGGAGCGCGCGCGTTGCGCGATCCGCACCGAATTCCAGACGCTTCAGTCCTTGGTCAAGGGGCATGCCCTGTTCCAGCAAGAGGCCGAGCTCGCGACAGAAACGATAGGCGGAAGTATCGGAATCCCGTGTCGGGCTGGTTCCGATCTGGTCCACGAGCGAAGCCGATGCGCGCTGCACCTCCACGGGATCGCCGTCCTGCCGCTCGACGACGCGGGATCGAGTCATACCCGCGCCGGCCTGGAAGGCGCTCCGCGGGACAAGGCGATGAGGCGGAGGGTCATGCCATCACCGTCGACATACGATGAGCGTCGGCGATGTCGTTGAACCGGGCCAAGCGCACGCGAAGCGGCAATCGCGCCGCAAAGGAGAGGGCCGTGCGGCTCGCTACATCCGTCGGATCGGCCATCGCGACGACAAGCGCGCCGGCTTCGATCCGGAGCGGAACTATCGAATATTCCGCCAGGAAACGTGGGTTGAGATCAGGCACGACGACCGGATCGCGAAGCTGTTCGGCGCTCATCACAGCAAGGCCGGTCGAGGCCGCCAATGCGTCCGCCACGATGTCGTCCGCGACTAGGCCGGCCGTGACCAACGTCCGCACGATGCTTTCGCCCGAACGCGCGGCGGCCGCCACGGCAAGCGCGAACGTCGCCTCGCTGACACCATAGAGTTGGTGAGGCCGATCCTGCGCCACCGCCGTCACTCCAGGCCTCCGTCACGCCCCACACGATCGATATAGCGATCCGCGATCCAGACGGCAGTGCAATCAGAAAATGCCCAGAAACTTCTTCTTGCGCGGCGATGTACCCTTCGCCTGGCCGGTTGCCAGATCGTGGAGCGCACTGCCCTTCGTCGAACGCTGCGCGGAAGCTTTGGCACCGGCAAGTATCGGGCCGCACGCGGCGCTCTGCGCGTCGCCCGGGTCGACGAAGGCGAGCAGCGCAGCGGGCGGCATGACGATGCCTAGGCCGACGCCGATGCCGGCTCTGGTCAGCAACTGTCGGCTGACCGGGTTGATCGCGGGCGCGCCGAAATAGCCGCCGAGCCCGATCGGTGACTGGCCGGAGAAGAGGCTGATCTTCTTTCCGTCACCGCGGAACGAGAGATCGAGCGCTTCATCGGCAAAGCTGAAGCTGCCGCGGCCGGTGATGAGGTTCTTGGCGGTATCGATGAGTATCGGATCGGCCGACGCGCGACCGTTGCGAACGCTGAACGCCACCAGGCCACAGTTGATGTGGACAGGCTCCTTGAGCTTGTTCTGCACCAGGCGCTGCAGATAGGTGCCGACGTCGAGCTCGGCGAGCTGGACGTTGCGCATCCAGAAGGTGCCGCCGGGCAGCACGAACACGATCCGGCCGTTCGCCGACGCCAGCGAATCGTGGACGCTGTCGCCATCGCCCTGGAGCTGCAGCCGCCCCTTGATCATCCCGGTCGTGCCGGCCTCCAGCGCGCCGAACCCGGCGAGCAGCCGGCCCATCGGCGTCGGCGCCAGCCGGATATCGTAGGTCGTGTGCGCGGGATGGCGGCGGGCGTCGATCGTCACGTCCGAGGAGACGTGCCCGCGCGCCATGTCGAAGGTGAGCGGCGACAGCCGCAGCAGGCTGTTGTCGAGCGCGAGCGTGAGATCGATGCGGGAAAGCGGGACGTTGCGCGAGCGAACCACGCCGACCTTGTAGCGCACGTCGGCGTCGAAGTCCGCCAGGGCGGCGACGCGCAGGGTGGCGTCGGGCAACAGTCGCGGCGCGCCGCCGACATGCACCACCACGCCGCTCGCGACGAGATCTGGATTGTAGCCGATGAACGGCGCCACATCGACGATGTCGAGCCGACGCGTCACCAGATCTGCCGTGAGATGGACGCGCGGCGTCAGGTCGCGCACGGTGAAGCCACCCGCCAGATCACTGTCGCCGAAGGTTCCGGTCATGCGCGTGAAGCGGTATTCCGGGCCGCTCTTCACCATTTGCGCGGCGAGGTGATAGGTGCGGGTGTGGGGCACGATGACGCCGATGATCTCGAGCAGATCGGACACGTCCTTGCCGCGCGCCGCGACCGACAGCGGCACGTTCTCCACCTCCGCCAGACTGGGCAGCGTGCCTGCGACCTCGATCCGGTTGCCCGCCGCGCGGGCGCGCAGCAGGAGCTGGTTCCTGCCGCGGGCGGCCGTCGCGTCGGGCGAGAGCAGCGCGCCGGTCAGCGTGAACGGCGTGACGCGAACGGTGCCCGTGCCGGTAAAGCGCACGCGGCCGCCGATCCGGGCATCCTGCGACCGGATCGTCTCGAACGACAGGTCGGCGAGGAAGGGCATGCGCGGATCGCGGTAGCGGACGGTGGTTCCGGCGAGCGTGGCGCGGTCGATCACCGGCAGCGCGAATGGCTTGCCGCCCTTCTCGTCGCTGAACGTCCAGCTGTTCCGCGTGTGCTGCGCGTTCCACTCGAGATCGATCGCGCCGCGCGACAGATCGAGCCAGCGCAGCCTTCGCTTTCCAAAGAACAGCGAGAGCGGCGCGATGCGCGTGTCGATACGCTCGGCGTGGAACAGGTTCGGCCGCGACGCCCAGCCCGGATTGGAGATGGTCAGCCCGCCGGCGAGGAACTTGATGTCGAGCGGCGCGAAATAGAGCTGGAAGTCACCCGCGACGGCCACCGTGCGATGCAGCAGCGAGCCCGCGACCCGCTCGAACGGATGCTTCAGGAAGCGTCCCTTGGTGATGAACAGGACCAGCCAGGCCAGGACGAGTGCGGCAAGTATAGCGAGGAGGACCCGGACGAGCGTCGTCGAGCGTCGGCGCGGGCGGTAGGCGGCCGGATCGGACCCTGACGGCTCTGCGGCTGCTGCTGAGGCACGCTTGGCAGGTCGAAATGGAAACCCTGACGCCATCCACACTGATCCAGCCATGGTTTCCAATGCCTATCAATGCGATAAGCTGTATGGCGGCTGAGCAACAGCGGTAGGTAAAGGGTCTCACCTGATGATGTCGGTACGGCTGCGCCCCTGCATCGGTCGCCCATGATCGCGTCGCTGCTCGAACTGGAGCGCGTGCGCCGGGAATGCCGCCGCATGGTGACAGCGCGGTCGCTAGCCTCGGCCGGCGTCGCCGTCGTGCCGGTCCCCGGCGCGGACCTCGTCGCGGATATCGGGCTGCTCTCCGAGATGCTGCCGCGGATCAGCCGGGCGTTCGAACTGGATCACGACAGCATCGAGAAGCTCGATCCCCAGATCGCGCAGCGCGTCTTCGTGATCGCCGCCAGCCTCGGCAACAACGTCATCGGGCGGATGGTCACGCGCAAGCTCGCGGTCGGCCTGTTGCGACGGATGGGGCTGCGCGTGGCGTCGGCATCGGTGGCGCGCTACGTTCCCGTGGTCGGCTCCTTGATCGCCGCCTCGGTCGGCTTCGGCGCGATGAAGCTGGCCGGCAACGCGCATGTCGAGGACTGCTACCGCACCGCGCGTGCCTTGCTGCCCGCCGGGGACGGGTGACGCCTTCGCGTACCATCGGCTGCACCAGTTGTGGCGTGATCCAAGACGTGCCGGTGCTCGCTCGGGGCGAAGTGGCACGCTGCCGACGTTGCGACAGCGTTCTGGAACGGGCACGCCGTGCGGGAATCGGCGCCGCCGCGGCGCTGGCGATCACGACGTTCGTTCTGCTGTGGCCGGCCAACCTGATGCCGCTCTACCGCGTCGAGCTGCTCGCCGGCTCGCGCGCCAGCCACGTCACGTCGGGCGTCCGCCTGTTCTGGGAGCAGCATTGGCCGCTGCCGGCGATCGCGATGCTGATGTTCGTGCTGATCCTGCCGCTGCTGCGCTTCGCCTTGCTCGGCATAGTGCTCGGCGCGCTTGCGCTCGGCATCCGCTCGCAGCGGCTGGGTCCGTCGTTCCGCGTGGCGCAGACGCTGGGCGTATGGGCGATGCCCGAGGTGATGCTGCTCGGCATCTACGTCGCCTATGGCCGGCTGTCGGCATTGTTCGACCTGAAGGTCGGTGCGGGGGCGCTGTTCATGGCGGCAGCGACGCTGGCGGCGCTGCTGACCCGCGCGCTGGTCGACGAGCGCGCGGTGTGGCGCGAGATCATGCCCGAACCACCGCCGCCGGCCGGCGCGGCGCTCTGCTGCGATGCCTGCGCGCTCGTGCTGCCGATAGCGGCGGCGGGCGGCGATTGCCCGCGCTGCAACGCCCGGCTGGAGGCGCGCAAGACCAACAGCCTGGCGCTCACCACTGCGCTCGTCAGCGCCGGACTGCTGCTCTACCTGCCGGCGAACCTGCTGCCGATGGCGCTTACGATCCAGTTCACGGCGCCCTCATCCTATACGGTGTTCGGCGGTATCGTCGACCTGGCGCGCGCCGGGCTGTGGGGGCTCGCGGCGCTGGTGTTCGTCGCGAGTTTCGCCATCCCCCTGCTCAAGCTCGCCGGCATGGCGTGGCTGCTGTGGTCGGTGCATAGCGGCTCGACGCACGCGCTCCGGCTCAAGACGAGGCTCCACCAAATGATCCACGAGATCGGCCGCTGGTCGATGGTCGACGTGCTCGCGATCGGCACGTTCGTGCCGCTGATGCAGTTCGATCAGCTCGCCAACGCGCAGGCGATGCCGGGCATGGCCGCGTTCCTGGGCGTCGTCATCGCGACGATGTTCTCCACGCACAGCTTCGACACGCGCCTGATCTGGGACGCGCAGGAACGCCGCTACGCCGGCACCCGATCGATGGCGACATGACCGAAACGCCGGACGATCTGCCGCGCACCGAAGCGCGCGTGAGCCGGGGCAGATGGCCGGGGCTGGTGTGGGCGCTGCCGCTCGCCGCGTTGCTGATCGCGGGCTGGCTGGGGCTCCGCGCGCTCACCGGTCGCGGGATCGAGGTCGAGTTGGTCGTACCTGCGGCCGAGGGCGTGCGCACGGGCGACACGCATGTCGAATATAACGGGCTGGAAATCGGCGAGGTGTCCGCGATCCGGCTGGCTGACGACAACCGCAACATCATCCTCACGCTACGGATCGATCGTTCCAGGCAGGGCCTGTTCACCACCGGCTCGCGGCTCTGGGTGGTCGGCGCCAATCCCAGCTTCACCAACATCGCCTCGCTCCGCGCCGCGGTCGCCGGCCCGAGCATCGGCGTCGAGCCGGGACCGGGTCAGCCAGCGCGACGCTTCGTCGCGATCCGCGACGTGCCGGTGATCGCCCCCGGCACGGCGGGGCGCCATTTCCGGCTGGTCGCGCCCGATCTGGTGTCGATCACGCCGGGCACGTCGATCTACACGCACGGCGTGCAGGTCGGCACCGTCGCGGCGATCCGTCCGGTCGGGCTGACCGGGTTCGAGGTCGATGCCTTCGTGCGCGATCCCTATGCGCCGCTCGTCACCACCGCGAGCCACTTCTGGGACGCCAACGCCTTCCAGATCACGCGCACCGCCGGCGGCCTCCAGGCACGGCTGACGTCGCCCTCGATCGCGGCTTTGGGCGGCGTCAACTTCGAGACGCCGCTGGAAGCGGGCGACCGGCCCGCCGCGCCGGACGGCATGCGCTTCACCCTCTATCCGGATGCGGGCTCGGCGGCGGCGGCGCCGGTCGGACCCGAGACGCTGTACCAGGTCGCGCTCGGCGGCGACGTCGGCGATCTGCTTCCCGGCGCGCCGGTGCAGCTCAAGGGCTATACGATCGGTCGGGTCGTAGCGACGCAGTTCCGCTTCGACGAGGCGCGCGGCGCGATCGTCACCCCCGTCACGATCGCGCTCGACGGCACGCGCCTGCATGTCGCGCCGACGCGCGGGGCGGTGGACGATCTCGTCGCGCGGATGGCGGCGCGCGGGCTGAAGGCGAGGCTGACGCAATCGCCGCCGTTCGTCGGCGCCTACCTCGTCACACTCGATCCGCAGGCCGGCGGCGCACCGGCCCGGCTCCGTCCGGGATCGCCCTACCCGTGGCTGCCCGCGGTGGCTGGCGACAGCGACCTGATGACGAAGGCGGACAGCATCCTGAGCAAGGTCGATGCACTGCCGATCGCCGCGATCGGGAACAACCTGCGCGCGGTCACGGGCAACCTGCGCGGGCTGACCGGATCGCCCGAGCTGCACGACAGCCTCGACCATCTCGACGGCGCGCTGCGAACGCTCGACCGGATCGCGCAACAGGCCGGTCCCAAGATCGGGCCGCTGATCGATTCACTCCAGCGGAC
>CAXTTP010000027.1:0-18062 GCA_964247195.1 uncultured Sphingomonadaceae bacterium | reverse complement strand
CCGGCGGCATCGCGGTCGGCATGGCGACCAACATCCCGCCGCACAACCTCGGCGAGGTGATCGCGGCGTGCAAGGCGTACACCGTCAACGGCGGAATCACGACCGACGAGCTGCACGAGATCGTCCGTGGGCCGGACTTCCCGACCGGCGCGCTGATCCTCGGCACGCACGGCGCCCGCTCCGCCTACCAGACCGGGCGCGGCTCGATCATGATGCGTTCACGCCACGAGGTCGAGGAAGGCCGCGGCGACCGGCGCTCGATCGTGCTGACCGAGATCCCGTACCAGGTCGGCAAGAACCGCCTGGTCGAGTCGATCGCCGAGGCGGCCAAGGACAAGCGCATCGAGGGTGTCAGCGACATCCGCGACGAGAGCAACCGCCTGGGCGTGCGCATCGTCATCGAACTGCGGCGGGACGCGACGCCGGAGGTCGTGCTCAACCAGTTGTGGCGCCACACGCCGGCGCAGTCGAGCTTCCCGGCCAACATGCTCGCGATCCGCGGCGGTCGCCCCGAGCTGCTGACGCTGCGCGACATCATCGAGGCGTTCGTCAAGTTCCGCGAGGAGGTGATCACCCGCCGCTCGAAGTTCGAGCTGCTGAAGGCGCGCGAGCGCGCCCACATCCTGCTCGGCCTGGTCATCGCCGTCACCAATCTCGATGAGGTCGTCCGCATCATCCGCGGCTCGGCAAGCCCGGCCGAGGCGCGCGTCGCGCTAGGCGCGCGCGACTGGCCGATCGCCGAGATCGCCGGCTATATCCGCCTGGTCGAGGCGGTCGAGGCGATCCCGGAAGGCGAAAGCTATCGCCTCAGCGACGCGCAGGTCCGCGCGATCCTCGACCTTCGCCTCCACCGCCTGACCGGGCTCGGCCGCGACGAGATCGGCGGCGAGCTAGCCAAGCTCGCCGCGTCGATCGGCGAACTGCTCGAGATCCTCGGCAACCGCGCCCGGCTCTACGAAGTGATGGTCGCGGAGTTCGACGCGATCGCCGCCGAGTTCGCGACGCCGCGGCGCACCCAGATCGCGCCGGCCGGTGACGACATCGACGACGAGGATCTGATCGAGCGCGAGGACATGGTCGTCACCGTCACGCTCGGCGGCTACATCAAGCGCACTCCCCTCGACGCGTTTCGCACCCAGGCGCGCGGCGGCAAGGGCCGCTCGGGCATGGGCACCAAGGACGAGGACGCGGTCACCCGCCTGTTCGTCACCTCGACGCACACGCCGGTGCTGTTCTTCTCGACCGCCGGTAAGGTCTATCGGCTGAAGGTCTGGCGGCTGCCCGAGGGCGCGCCGCAGGCCCGCGGCCGATCGATGAACAACCTGCTGCCGCTGGCCGAGGGCGAGACGATCTCGACGGTGCTGCCGCTGCTGGAGAACGAGAACGAATGGGGCAAGCTCCATGTCATGTTCGCGACCGCGCACGGCACCGTGCGGCGCAACAGCATGGATGCCTTCGCCAACGTGCCGACCGCCGGCAAGATCGCGATGCGCTTCGGCAACGACGAACAGGGCGACGCGACCGATCGGCTGATCGGCGTCGCGTTGCTGACCGAAGAGGACGACGTGCTGCTCGCGACCCGTGGCGGCAAGGCGATCCGCTTCGCGGCCACCGACGTCCGCGAATTCCAGAGCCGCACCGCGACAGGCGTGCGCGGCATCAGCCTCGCCGATGGCGACGAGGTCATCTCGCTGTCGATCCTCAAGGGCTTCACCGCGACCACCGAGGAGCGCGACGCCTATCTGCGCGCGGCGCCGTGGAAGGAAGACAAGGCCGGCGAGCCGACCTTGGCGGCGGAGCGCATGGCGGCGTTCGAGGAGGCCGAGGAGTTCGTGCTGACGGTCTGTGCCAACGGCTATGGCAAGCGCAGCTCGGCCTATGAATATCGCCGCACCGGCCGCGGCGGCCAGGGCATCACCAACATCGACAACCTCCGCCGCAACGGGCCCGTGGTGGCGAGCTTCCCGGCGCATCACGGCGAGCAACTGATGCTGGTCACCGACCAGGCCAAGCTGATCCGGATGATGGTGGGCGACACACGCGTGATCGGCAGGGGCTCGGCCGGCGTGCGTCTGTTCAACGTCGCCGAGGGCGAGCATGTCGTCGGCGCCGCGCGGATCGAGGAAAGCGATGCCGAGGCCGAAGCCGACGTGCGCGGCACCGCGGCGGCAACGCCCGCGACCGACCCGATACCGGACGGCGATACCGGCGAGGACCTCGCCGACGGCAGCGAGGGCTGACGCTGCGAAGAGGAAGCGGGTTACGGACGCGAAGCCCGTTCGCTAAAACGCCGCGATGAAGATCGCCGTCGTCTCCGACATCCATGGGAACGTTGCCGCCCTTGATGCCGTCCTAGCCGATGCCGCTACACGGCGGGTAGAGCGGATCGTCAACCTTGGCGACATATGCTCGGGCGGGCTGTTTCCCCAAGAAACGGCTGACCGGCTAATGCCGCTCGGGCTGCCGACAATACGCGGCAACCACGAGCGCCAGCTCTTTGATCAACCTCTCGCGCGCATGGGATTATCCGATCGCCACGCTGCCGAAAACCTGCGTCCCGAGCAGCTTGACTGGCTTGCCGCCCTGCCTTCGACATTACGGCTCTCCGCCGACGTCCTTCTCGTTCATGGCACCCCGGCAAGCGACCTGGCATACTTCTTAGAGACCGTAACGGAGGAAGGTCTCCGCGCGGCCACTCCTGCGGAAGTGCAACAGCGCGCCGGCAGCGTCGATGCGGCGGTAATCCTCTGCGGCCATACACACCTTCAACGTGTCATGACGCTCGATGACGGACGGCTGATCGTCAATCCGGGAAGCGTGGGCTTGCCGGCGTACGACGATGATCGACCGCATCCTCATCTGGTGGAAAGCGGATCGCCCCATGCACGGTACGCCGTCGTGTCCAAGGGTGAGAGTGGCTGGACGGTCGATCTACATTCCATCGAGTATGACTGGGAGCAGGCAGCTCGCGATGCGGAAGCCAATGGCCGCATGGACTGGTCTAGAGCGTTACGCACCGGTCGCGTCTGAGCTTGTCGCCTCTGCTTTGAACCGGTCCAGTTCGAAGCGACGGTCGCAGATCCACCAAATAGGACGCGCGGCATCGGTGGCGAGGAACCTTGGGCGGAACCTTGCTCCCGCCGCTCAGGCCAGTCGGCGGCCGGCCCAGATCACCCGCCCGATGATCGCGACCTCGGCCGGGTCGCAGTCCGGCCACGCCGGATAGGCATCGTTGTCGCTGCGGATGCTGATCCGCTTGCCGGTCGGGCTGAGCGCGATCCGCTTCACGATCAGGGCATCCTCGACGCGGAGCACATAGATGCCGTCGCGCAGGCGGTCGGCGGCGTCGGCGCGGTTGACGAGGATGTCGTCGCCCTCGGCGAGCGTCGGAACCATCGAGTCACCGCTCACCCGGATCAGCGACAAGGCATCGGCGGCGGCGCCAGCGAGCGCGCGCAGCCAGCGCGCATCGAAGCCGATCCGGCCGCTCTCCCCCTCCTCCCCGACAATCCGGCCCGGCCCGGCCGAAGCCTGGACGCGCAGTTGCGGCACGGTGACGAGGCCGGCGGCCGGCTGCGGCGTCTCCGCCGGGCCGCCGAGCGCCGCCTCAGCAATGCCGAAATAGCGCGCCAGCGTGCGGCGGTCGTCCTCGTCCAGCTTGCGCGGCACGCCACGCTTGATGAACTGCTGGACATAGGCCGGGTTGCGGCCGAGCAGACGCGACAGCGAGGCATAATCCTCACGCCGATCGCGAGCCAGCGCCGCCAATACCTGCCGCGGATCGATGTCGTTCATGACATGCGCGTTAGCAACGCGGGGCCGGCACGGGGAGCGTCGCAACAGCGTTGCTCTGACGACTTGATCCAAAACGGATCAGCTCACGGTGCCGGACGCATTGGGCGCGGGGTTCCCCACGGCCGGCGGCCTTTCGCACTTGCAGCTTGATTTGGCGGTTGCGGCCGAGCAACCATGGCTTCCGCCGGCGGATCGGCCGGCCTCTTCATCTATAGCAGCGCCGGGGAGAACATGAGCGTGGGGATATCGCGGTGATTGCGGCACGTGCTCTCCTCCTGTTCGGTGCGACCGGGGATCTTTCGCAGCGCATGCTGCTGCCGTCGCTGTTCGCGCTCCATGCCGACCGGTTGATCTCGCCCGATCTCATCATCGTCGGCACCGCGCGGGGCGACCTCGGCGATGCCGGCTTCCGCGACGTCGCCGCGAAAGCCCTCGACCGCCATCTCCCGCCGGAGCGATGCGATGCGGGGGAGATCGCCGCGTTCCTCGATCGGCTGCGCTACGTCTCGCTCGACGCATCGGTGCCCGGCGGCTTCGGGAAGCTCGCGGAGGCGATCCCGCCGGACGCGCGCCGCTGCCTCGCCATATTCCTGTCGACCGCGCCGTCGCTGTTCCGGCCGACCATCGAGGGGCTGAAGGAAGCGGGCCTGAGCGGACACGAGATCCGGATCGGGCTCGAGAAGCCGCTCGGCCAGGACCTCGCCACCTCGCGCGGGGTCAACGATGCGGTCGCCGCCGCCTTCCCGGAATCACGGACCTTCCGCATCGACCATTATCTCGGCAAGGAGACGGTGCAGAACCTGCTCGCCCTGCGCTTCGGCAACGCGTTGTTCGAGCCGCAATGGAACGCCGCGGGCATCGACAACGTCCAGATCACGGTATCCGAGACGGTCGGCCTCGAAGGTCGGGTCTCTTATTATGACGGCCTCGGCGCGCTCCGCGACATGGTTCAGAACCACATGCTGCAGCTGCTCGCGCTGGTCGCGATGGAACCGCCCGCCCAGTTCGACGCGACCTCGGTGCGCGACGAGAAGGTCAAGGTGCTGCGGTCGTTGCGCAAGATCGACCGGACGACCGCCGCGACCCACAGCGTTACCGGCCAATATGGCGCGGGCGCGGTGGGCGGGGCGCCAGTGCCGGCCTATGCCGACGAGCTCGGCCGCGTGTCGGGGACCGAGACGTTCGTCGCGATCAAGGCGCATGTCGACAATTGGCGGTGGAAGGGCGTCCCCTTCTACCTGCGCACCGGCAAGCGGCTGCCGGCGCGGCATTCCGAGATCTTCATCCGCTTCCGCGACGTGCCGCATTCGATCTTCGGCGCACGCGGCAGCATGCTGCAATCGAACAAGCTGATCATCCGCCTCCAGCCGGAAGAATATATCCAGCTCCGCGTCATGGCGAAGGAACCCGGCCTCGACCGCGAGGGCATTCGGCTCCGCGAGGTGCCGCTCGACCTCAGCCTGACCAGCGCGTTCGCCGGCCATCGCCGCCGCATCGCCTACGAACGGCTGCTGCTCGACCTGATCGAGGGCGACCCGACGCTGTTCGTCCGCCGCGACGAGATCGAGGCGCAATGGGAGTGGATCGATGCGATCCGCGACGGCTGGGACGCCGCCGGAATGGTGCCGAAGCCCTATGGCGCTGGTACTTGGGGCCCATCTGCTGCAATCGCGCTCACCGAACGTGACGGAGTGAGCTGGCATGATTGAAGCGGAATGGTGGGAATATGACGAGGCGGCCGAAATGGCGGCGGCCGTTGCCGGCGACATCGGCTTCATCGCCGAAAGCGCGCTCGACGCGCGCGGCCAGGCGCTGCTCGCGCTCGCCGGCGGCAAGACGCCGGTTGGCGCTTACGAGGCGCTCGCCAAGGCCAAGCTCGACTGGAAGCGGATCACGATCATTCCCGGCGACGATCGGCTGGTGCCGCCGACCGACCCGCTCTCGAACGTTGCGATGCTCGCCAAGATCTTCATCCCCAAGGGCGCGCGCGTGCTGCCGATCGCCAGCGCCGCGACCGATCCGGTGCTTGCCGGCAACGCCGCGGACGCACGCTTGGCCGACTTGCACTGGCCGCCCGACCTCGTGCTGCTCGGCGTTGGCAATGACGGCCACACCGCGTCGCTGCTGCCGGGACCCGATCTGGAGGCGGCGCTCAATGCGCCCAAGGGTCGCCGCGCGGTCGGCCTCAATCCGCAGCCGCTGCCGCCGGAAGCGCCGGTCGCGCGCGTCACGCTAACCCGTGGGGCGATCCTGTCGGCGCGCACGATCATGCTGGTGCTTTCGGGCAAGGAGAAGCGCAAGCTGCTCGAGAAGGCGATCAAGGACGGTGCGAAATCGACCTACCCAATCGGCCGCGTGCTGGCCGGCGCGGAACAGCCGATCGACATCCACTGGAGCGCGGCATGACCCTCCACCCCGCCGTCGAAGCCGTCACCGCCCGCATCGTCGCGCGGTCTCGGCCGACGCGGCGGCGCTACCTCGATCTCATGGCGCGCGCGCGCGACGTGGGGGTCCACCGTCCGCGGCTCGCCTGCGGCAACCTCGCCCACGGCTTCGCCGCGGCGGGCGAGGACAAACCGGCGATCCGCGCCGGCGCTGCCATGAACATCGGCATCGTGACCGCGTACAACGACATGCTGTCGGCGCATCAGCCCTATGGCCGCTACCCCGAGCAGATGAAGCTGTTCGCCCGCGAGGTCGGTGTCACCGCGCAGGTCGCCGGCGGGGTGCCGGCGATGTGCGACGGCGTCACCCAGGGCCAGGCCGGCATGGAATTGTCGCTGTTCAGCCGCGACACGATCGCGCTGTCGACCGCGATCGGCCTCAGCCACGGCATGTTCGAAGGCGCTGCCCTCCTCGGCATTTGCGACAAGATCGTGCCGGGCCTGCTGATCGGCGCGCTGCGCTTCGGCCATTTGCCGACGATCCTGGTGCCGGCCGGGCCGATGCCGTCAGGTCTCGCCAACAAGGAGAAGCAGCGCATCCGCCAGCTTCATGCCGAGGGCAAGGTCGGCCGCGAGGAGCTGCTGGAGAGCGAGAGCGCCTCCTATCACGGCGCCGGCACCTGCACCTTCTACGGCACCGCCAATTCGAACCAGATGATGATGGAGGTGATGGGCCTGCATGTCCCGGGCGCCGCTTTCGTCAACCCCGGGACGCGGCTGCGCCAGGAGCTGACCCGCGCCGCCGTCCACCGTCTCGCCGCGATCGGCTGGGACGGCGGCGACTATCGGCCGCTGGGGCTCTGCGTCGACGAGAAGGCGATCGTCAACGCGATCGTCGGCCTGCTCGCCACCGGTGGATCGACCAACCACGCGATCCACCTGCCGGCGATCGCGCGGGCGGCCGGAATGATCGTCGACTGGGAGGATATCGACCGGCTGTCGGCGGCGGTGCCGCTGATCGCGCGCGTCTATCCAAACGGCTCGGGCGACGTGAACCATTTCCATGCCGCCGGTGGCATGGCCTTCGTGATCGCGACGCTGATCGCCGGCGGCTATCTCCACCGCGACCTGATGACGGTGTGGGACGGGGACCTCGGCGCCTATGCGATGACGCCGATGCTGGGCGGCGACGCGCTCGGCTTCGCGCCCGCTCCGGCCGAAAGCCTCGATCCGGCGATGCTGCGCGCCACGACGGCGCCGTTCCAGCCGGACGGCGGGATGCGGCTGGTGCAGGGCAATCTCGGCCGCGCAACCTTCAAGACCTCCGCGGTCGATCCCGGCCGCTGGATCGTCGAGGCGCCGGTCGCGGTGTTCTCCGATCAGGACGACGTGCTTGCCGCGTTCAAGGCGGGCGCGCTGCACCGCGACGTGATCGTGGTCGTCCGGTTCCAGGGTCCGCAGGCCAACGGCATGCCGGAGCTGCACAAGCTCACCCCGCCGCTCGGCGTGTTGCAGGACAAGGGGTTCCGCGTGGCGCTCGTCACCGACGGGCGGATGTCGGGCGCCTCGGGGAAGGTGCCGGCGGCGATCCATGTCAGCCCTGAGGCGCTGGCCGGCGGACCGCTCGCCTATCTGCGCGACGGCGACGTCGTGCGCCTCTCCGCTACCGACGGAACGCTCGACGCGCTCGTCGACCCGGCGGAGTGGGCGGCGCGGGTGCCGGCGCTCGCACCGCCCCTCCACGCCGGCACCGGCCGCGAGCTGTTCGCGTTCATGCGGCGCGGTGCGAGCACCGCCGAGGAGGGCGGTTCGGCGATGCTGGCGGCGATGGAGGCGGAGCTGGCGCACGCGATCGGCGCGGGCGACTATGTGCCGGCGCCCGACACCGCGCCGGCCGCCGAGCAGGACGCCTGAAAGACGCGGCGCGGGCGGCTGCTGCGCCACCCCCGCTCACGGTTCCGGAGCCTGATGCCGATGTCCGCCCCGCAACTCTCGCTTCTCAGACGGCGCCGCTTCGCGCCGCTGTTCGCCACCCAGTTCCTCGGCGCGTTTAACGACAATCTCTACCGATCGGCGATGCTGTTCCTGATCGCCTTCCGGTTGATGGCGGGCGATCCGCAGCGCGCCGCGACGATGGCGGTGATCGCGGGCGGCGTGTTCATCCTGCCCTATTTCCTGTTCTCGAGCCTCGCCGGACAGCTCGCCGACCGGATCGACAAGGCCCGCCTCGCCCAGGCGGTGAAGGTCGCCGAAGTGGCGATCATGGCGGTCGGCGCGGCCGCGCTTTCCGGCGAATCGTTGACCCTGCTGTTTGTCGTGCTGTTCGCGATGGGCACGCATTCGACCTTCTTCGGACCGGTCAAATACTCGATCCTGCCGCAGCATCTGGGCGGGGCCGAGCTGATGGGCGGAACCGGCCTGGTCGAGGCCGGCACCTTCCTCGCCATCCTCCTCGGCCAGCTTGCCGGCGGGCTGATCGCGCCGGGCCGGTCGGCGGTGGCGGTGCTCGCCGTCGCGGCGATCGGCCTTGCCGTCAGCCTGCTCATTCCGCCGGCGCCGCCGGCGGCCGATCGGCCGGCGATCGACCTCAACCTCGTCCGCGCGACACGCGCGATCGTGCGGCACAGCCGTTCGACCCGGCCGCTGTTCCTGTCGATCCTCGGCATCAGCTGGTTCTTCGCCCTGGGTGCGGTGCTCACCCAGCAGTTCGTGCCGCTGGTCGAAGGACTGCATGCCGGCGAGACCGTCGCCGCGATGTTCCTCGGCCTGTTCTCGATCGGCGTGGCGGCAGGCGCGCTCATCGTCGGCCGGCTGCTCGGCGGCGAGATCTCGGCCCGCTACGTGCCGGTCTCGGCGCTGGTGCTGGCGCTCGCCGTGGTCGACCTGTCGTTTGCCGCCCGCGGCATGGCGCCGGCCGCGACCCGGGTCGGCATCGGCGGCTTTCTCGCGCTGCCGGGAAGCTGGCGGATGGTGGCGGACCTGATGCTGATCGCGATCGCCGGCGGGATCTATATCGTCCCGCTCTACGCGCTGCTGCAGACGCTGGGCGACGCCGCCAGCCGCTCGCGCGATGTCGCCGCCAACAACGTCGTCAACGCCGTCGCCATGGTCGGCATCTCGATCGCGGTGACGGTCGTGCTGCTGACCGGCGCGAGCAGCGCGGCGGTATTTCTGCTGCTCGGGCTGTTCGGGTTCGTCGTCGCGCTGGTCGCCTGCGCGCTGCTGCCGGAGACGGTGGTCAAGGCGCTGGTGAAAGGCGCGCTCCGCCTGGCCTACCGCGTCGAGGTAGCGGGGGCGGAGAACATGCCGGCGCCGGGCGCCCGCGCGGTGGTGATCGTCAACCATGTCTCCTTCCTCGATGGGCTGCTGCTGGCCGCCTTCCTGCCCGGCAAGCCGACTTTCGCCGTCCATACCCGTATCGCCGAGGCCTGGTGGGTGAAGCCGTTCCTCGGCCTGTTCGACGCCTTCCCGGTCGATCCCACCAACCCGATGTCGGCCAAGGCGATGGTGAAGGCGGTGCGCGAGGGACGGACGCTGGTGATCTTCCCCGAGGGCCGCATCACCGTCACCGGCGCGTTGATGAAGATCTTCGACGGGCCGGGCATGATCGCCGACAAGGCCGACGCGCCGATTGTGCCGGTGCGTATCGACGGTGCCCAATATACGCCCTTCTCCCGGCTGCGCGGCAAGATCCGGCTGCGCTGGTTCCCGAAGATCCGGCTGACCGTGCTGCCGCCCCGCCGTTTCGCGATCGCAGGCGAGATGTCGGCGCGGGAACGCCGGGCGATCGCCGGGCGGCGCCTCTATGACGAGATGAGCGAGATGATCTTCGCCACCTCGAACATCGATCGCACGCTGTTCGCCGCCCTGCTCGACGCCCGCGACATCCACGGCGCGAGGGCGGCGGTGGTGGAGGACGTGAAGCGCGAGCCGCTGAGCTATGGCCGGTTGATCGTCGCCGCTACCGCGCTCGGCCGGCGGCTGGAGCGGGACAGCCGACCAGGCGAGGCGGTCGCCCTGCTGCTGCCCAACGTCAACGGCGTCGCCGTCGCCTTCTTCGCGCTGCAGGCGACGGGGCGGGTACCGGCGATGCTCAACTATACCGCCGGCCTCGCCAATCTGGAGGCGGCCTGCGCCGCGGCCGAGGTGCGGACCATCGTCACTGCGCGGGCGTTCGTCGCGCAGGCGAAGCTCGGCGAAGTCGTGACCGCGCTGGCCGCCACGCGGCGGATCGTCTGGCTGGAGGATCTCGCGAGCGACATCGGATGGCCGGCCAAGCTCGGAGCATCGATCGCCGCACGCGGAGCGCGCCGCCGCCACGCCGCGCTCGGCATCGATCCGCGCCGGCCGGCGGCGATTCTGTTCACGTCCGGATCGGAAGGGCTGCCGAAGGGCGTGGCGCTGAGCCATCGCAACCTGATCGCCAATTGCCAGCAGCTCGCCGCCCGCATCGACTTCAACGCGTCCGACGTCGTGCTGAACGCGCTGCCGGTGTTCCACAGCTTCGGCCTGACCGGCGGCACGCTGCTGCCGATCCTCAACGGGGTCAGGACCGTCCTCTATCCGAGCCCGCTGCATTACCGGATCGTCCCGGCGCTCGCCTATGACAGCAACGCCACCATCCTGTTCGGCACTGACACCTTCCTCGCCGGCTACGCGCGGATGGCCAACCCCTACGACTTCTATGCGCTGCGCTACATCTTCGCCGGCGCCGAGAAGGTCCGCGACACCACCCGGGCAACCTACGCCGAACGCTTCGGCCTGCGGATCCTGGAGGGCTATGGCGCGACCGAGGCGGGGCCGGTGATCGCGGTGAACACGCCGATGCACTTCCGCGCCGGCAGCGTCGGCCGGCTGCTGCCGGGGATCGAGGCGCGGCTCGATCCGGTGCCGGGCATCGACGGCGAGGACGGCCATGTCGGCCGCCTCGCCATCCGCGGCCCGAACGTCATGGCGGGCTATTACAAGGCCGACGCGCCGGGCCGGCTCCAGCCGCCGGCGGGCGGCTGGCACGACAGCGGCGATATCGTCGAGATCGACGAGGCCGGTTTCGTCACGATCCGCGGCCGCGCCAAGCGCTTCGCCAAGATCGGCGGCGAGATGATCTCGCTGCCGGCGGTCGAGGGCTACGCCGCCGCATTGTGGCCCGGCGCCGACCATGCCGTCGTCACCCGCCCCGATCCGCGCAAGGGCGAGCAGCTCGTGCTGTTCACCACCGCACCCGACGCCGCCCCGGCCTCGCTCCAGGCCTGGGCGCGCGCGCACGGCGTGGCCGAGCTCGCAGTACCGCGCGACGTCCGCAGCCTCGCCGCGCTGCCGGTGCTCGGCACCGGCAAGATCGACTATGTTAGTCTCACCGAGTTGGCGGCGGCGACGCCGACGGCGGGCTGAGCCGTCCCGTGCGCGCCGCGTGCCGGATCGGCGCGGTCTCCGCCGCTCGCCACCTTACGGGTGGCCGCCCTTGGTGATAGTCTGACGCGGGGGTTCACGCTGAGGATGCTGCGGTGATGCTCGAATCCGGGCGCGGCCGGTGCTGGCGCTGACGCCTCGCGAAGCGACGCGCAGCTATCGCGCGTTCGTCAGCTATAGCCATGCCGATACCGCCGTCGCACGCTGGGTGCAGAAGGCGATCGAGAGCTATCGCGTGCCGCGGCAGCTGCGCCGCCGCCACACCGGTGTCGGCGAGCTGCCGGAACGGCTCTACCCGGTCTATCGCGACCGGCTCGACATGCGGGTCGGGCAGAACCTCGAGGAAAGCATCGTCGCGGCGCTCCGCGACAGCGAGGCGCTGGTCGTCGTCTGCTCGCCCGACGCGGCCGGCTCCCACTGGGTCGACCTTGAGATTCGCACCTTCATCGCCGCGAATCCCGGAGCGCCGATTCTCGCCATCATCGCCGGCGGCCGGCCCGGCATCGGTGCTAACAGCTGCTTCCCGAAGGCATTGCTCGAGCGGCGCGATGCCGAGGGCGCGCTCATCCAGGGACTGCAGGAACCGGTTGCCGCCGATCTCCGGCCGGGCGGCGACGGACGACGGATGGCGCGGCTGAAGCTCGTCGCGGGGCTGCTCGACGTCGATCTCGTCCAGCTCGCGCGGCGTGACGATCAGCGGCGCGTCCGCCGCGCGCTGATCATCGCCGTCGCCGCGGTCGCGATCGCGGCAATGCTGGCGGTGCTGCTGGTGCAGGCACGGCTGGCGCGGCGCGAGGCCGAGGCGCAGCGCGCCGGCGCCGAAGGCCTCGTCGAGTTCATGGTCGGCGACCTGCGCACGCGGCTCGATGCGCTCGGCAAGCTCTCGATCCTGGAGGCGGTGGGCGGGCGCGCGCTGCGCTATTACCAGACCCAGAACCCGCACGAGCTGCGCCCGGACTCGCTCGCGCGCCGCGCCCGCGTGCTCCGACTGCTGGGCGAGATCGAGAGCGAGCAGGGCAACCTCGCCGCCGCCGGCGCGAACTTCAACGCCGCTGCCGACAGCACCGCCCGGCTGCTCGCGCTTGCACCGGGCGACGGCCAGCGCATCTTCGATCATGCGCAGAGCGTCTACTGGGTGGGCGACGTCGCCCGGCGCGCGCATCGTGCCGCGATCGCCGAGGCCGCCTTCCGCGATTATGGCATGCTTGCCGAGCGGCTGGTGCGCATCGATCCCGCCAACCTCGCCTGGCAGGCCGAGAAGGGCTACGCCTACAGCAATCTCGGCACGCTGCTGTTCGATCAGGGCCGCAACGCCCAGGCGGAGCAGGCTTTCCGCGGCGCGCTCCACATCTCCGAGATGGCGGCGCGGGCCAGGCCGGGCGATCCGCAGCTCCAGATCGATCTCGCCCAATCGCATGCCTGGCTGGCCGACGCGCTCGCCCGGCGCGGCGGCGACGATGCCGCGATCGCGGAACGCGAGGCGGAGCTCGCGATCTACCGGCGCTCGTTGCAGCCGGGCAAGGACAGCAAGCAGACCGACTATGCGACGATCAACGCGCGTGTCGCAATCGCGCGCGCGCTCGCGACGCTCGGCCGGCGCCGCGAGGCGCTCGACTTGGTCGCCGCCTGCGTCGGGGACGCGACCGCATTGGCCGACTTCGATCGCGAGAATGCAGGCTGGGCGGATCTAGTGGCGGTCACGACGATGACGCAGGTGGAGATGCTGATCGATGCCGGCCGCGACGCCGAGGCGCAACGGCGGCTCGATGCGCTCGACCGGCTGGTGCCGTTCCGGCCGGCCAAGCCAGGCGCGACCACCACCTGGCGGCTGCGGCGCGCCCGCGACGAGCTGCTGCGCTCGCGGCTGCTGCTCGGCTCCGGCTTGCCCGACGCCGCGTTGAACGCGGCCCGGCGTGCCGCGACGCTCGTCGACGGCGTGGTCGGCGGAGCCACGCACGACGTCCGCCTGCTCGTCGCCCGCACCCGGTTGCAGACCGCCAGCGCCCTCCTCGGCCTCGGACAACGCGCGCAAGCCGCGCCGATCCTCGCCGCGATCCTGCGCGACACCGACGGCTACGGCAACGACGATGCCGAGTTCCAGCAAGTGCGCGGCGACACAAGCAGCACCATCCGAGCGATGCATGAAGCGGCAGACCGACAGGGAGGGCAATCATGAAGGCAGCGACGGTAGCGGTGAAGATCGCGAGCGATCCGACCAACCAGGGGCCGAAGGTCAAGGTCGATGGCGGGCCGCCCGGCGGAGCGCAGTTCAGCGCCCGGGTGACGAGCAACTGCTCGCTGCCGGGCGAACCCAGCGCGGACATCTTCAACATCACGGCCGCGTCGGCGAACCGCCCGGATTGCAACCTGACGAACGACTTTGCCGTCCAGCTCAAGCTGACGGGCAGGTTTCCGAACCTTGCCAACCTCCGGTTCGCGGCGTCGCCCACGAACCCCAATGTTCCTCGCGACGACGTGCTGTGCATCGTCCACGGCATGCAATGCCGCGCGATAAAAATGTCCAGGATCGTGTTCACGGACCGATCCCATCACGGAATCGCGATCAGCCAGGCGCATGTCGAGCACCTTTGGTACAACGGTCAGCGCGTCGTCGAGCGCGACTATCGGGTCAGGTTCGATGGAACCCTCGTCACCGGCGCGCCGGTCCATCTCGTCCTCGATCCGAAGGTCCGCAACGGCCCGACCACCTTCAACCTGCTGAGCTTCGTCGGCATGGTGGCGCTTGGATTCGCGTTGGCGGCGTTCGCCTTCTTCGGCATCCGCGCGATCGCCCGATCCTTCCGCAGCGACCGCCGCCGGCGCTGAACGCCTAGTCCGCGGTCCGCTCCAGCCGGTACATCGGGAAGGTGCCATAGCCCTTCGGCAGGGCGACGCGGCCGACATAGCCCGGCCGGTAGCGCCCGTCGGGCTCGAGCGCGAGCATGGCGGCGAGCGGCTCGGTGATGTAGACCGAGCCGGGTGGCGTGACCGGCTCGATCCGCGCCGCGAGCGACACCTCGGTGCCGTAAAAGGTCTCGCGTCGCGCGACCGGGTCCATCGCGTGATAGACGGGGCCGTAATGCGCGCCGACGCGCATGCTGGTGCCCGCCGGCACCCCCAGCCGCTCATGATCGAGCGTGGCCAGCGCGGCGGCAAGTTCCAGCGTCACGCCGGCGGCGGCGGCCGGCGTGCGCGCCACCGCGAACAGCGCGTCGCCCCAGCTGTTGCGATAGCAGATATCGTCGCCATAGCGATCGAGGATGCGGGCGATCCGCCCCATCACCTCCTCCCAGAACAGCGGCAAGGCGAGCTCGGGAAGCCTGGAGAAGCCGGGGAAGTCGGTGAAGATCATCGCCCGCAGCGCGCGATTGGGCTGAGGCGGGAAGATCGGCGGCGGCTGGCGCGCGGCGCGGTCGATCGGCCCCGGCTCGACCACCCAGGTCGGCGCGCCGGTCTCGGCCCAGGCGGCGACGTCGGCGGCGGTGCCGGCCTGCTCTCCGCCGCGGCTGCGATCCCACACCGCCAGCTGGGCGACCTCGGCGCCGAGATGCCGCGCGCGGAGCGTCGCGAGGCCCATCGCGATCCGGGTGCCGTGCGCGAACTGGCCGGGATCGCCTACATAGCCGATCGTCGAGGCGCGGGTGACGGAGGCGGCGCGTGCCATGCAGGCGTGAAAGCGCTCGACCCAGCCGGCGCCGCCGGTCTCGACCGAGTAGCGGACGAAATCCTCCTCCGGGAAGGGGAGCACCACGTTGAGCTCGCCGCCACGTTTCAGCACCGTCTCGGCGATCAGGATGTCGGCGCCGCAGGCGAGCGCGCCGTAGACGAAGCCGATCCGGTGCTCCGCCAGCGCCACCTCGATCCGGGCGGCGAGCGGCGCCTCGACCGCCGCGTCGGCGGCGAAGATGTGGCCGCAGAACATCGCCACCGCCGGCGGGCGCAGCGGCGCCAGCAGCGCGCGGTGGCGGGCGGCATCGAGACCGATGGCGTCCGCCAGCAGGTCGAGCTGGCGGACCGTGCTCGATCGCGCGCCATGATCGTCGCGCCGCATCGCCGCGGCAACACGGATAGCCGTTGCCGCCTCGTCGATACGGCCGCACAGCAGCAGCGCCTCGGCGCGGGTGGCGGCGGCGAAATAGTCGGCCGGCGCCTCGAGCTCCGGCCGGTCGAGGAGCTGCGCGGCGAGCGTACGCGCATCCCCGACGCGGCCGGCTAGTTGCGCCAGTGTGGCGGCGTTGATGCCGGGAAAATAGCCGCCGGTGCGTTCGTGGACAGCGAGATAGGCGGCGCTCGCGCGGTCGAGCAGCTCGGCGCGCGCCGCCGCCGGTGCTGCCAGCGCCTCGTCCTTGAGCAGCCGCGCGCGCAGCGCCCAGACATCGATGTCGGACGACGCGTCGAGGCGGTAGGCGTCGTAGCGCTCGATCGCGCGGGCACGGTCGCCCATCCGCGCGAGCGCCAGCACCTGCACATAATGGAGCGGACCGGCCGGCTCGCCCTCGACCAGGCCGCGCTCCGCCCCGTCATAGGCTCCGATCAGGTCGCCGTTGGCGAGCGCCGCGCGCGCCTGTTCGATCCGTACCGTCATCCGCGTCCGCCCGCTCGATCGCGCATGGATACCCTCTCCCCGGGGCGGATGATCGCATGGTGCGGAGCGCAGCGAAAGGCGGATTGGTCTTGGCGGGCGCGACGTGCCGCGCGCCGCAAGCACCCTTATCGCAGCGGGATCGAGGCACCCGAACGGATGCGGCTGCTACTTCGCGAAACGCCGGAAGAAGCTGTTCGCGTTCCAGACGGGCCGGGCCGGAGCGTCGGCGATATTCAGCGCGAGCGCGGCGACGAAGCCGTTGAGCCTGACCATCTCCTCCTTCTCGACCGGTTGCTGGGCGGGATCGTCGGATGGCGAATGGTACCGGGTGGCGCGCCACTGCTTCTCGATCGCCGCCTCCGGCGAGTTGGCGGCGAAGCCGAACTTGAAGCCCACTGCCGGAACGCCGGCGTGCACGAAGCTGTACTGGTCGGAACGGATGAAGGCGTTGCGGTCCGGCACCGGATCGGGAGCGAGCGGCAGGCCCATACCCTGCCCCACCGCGCGCGCGGCGGTGCCGATGCTGCTCTCGTCGGCGCCGAGCACGATCACGCTGCGCAGCGGAAACAGCGGCAGCGGCATGTCGAAGTTGAGGTCCGCCACGATCCGGCCGGCCGCCGGCGTGGGCCGGCGGGCGAGATAGTCGGAGCCGAGCAGCCCCTTCTCCTCGGCGGTGACGATCGCGAACAGGATCGACCGCTTCGGGCGGACGCCGTCGTGTCGGAACTGCCGTGCAATCTCGAGCACGGTCGCGACGCCCGAGCCATCGTCCATCGCGCCGTTGTAGATGCGGTCGCCGGCGATCGGCTCGCCGACGCCGAGATGGTCGAGATGGGCCGAGATCGCCACCGTCTCCGCCGCCAGCGTCGGATCGCTGCCCGGCAGCCTGGCCAGGATGTTGTAGCCCGCGACCGGGGCGCGATGCGACGCGATCCGCGCCCTGAGCGTCTGCCCGAGCACGAAGGTCGGCACCGGCTTCGACGCATCGGCCAGCGCGGCGATCTCGGCGAAGCTGTGACCGGAGGCCGCAAACCAGCGCTCCGCCCGGGCCGGATCGATCGAGCCGCCCATGAAGGTGCCGGGCACCTGGCGGAGCGCCGTATCGGCGAGATACATGCCCGGCTGGTGTGCGAGCAGGCGGAGCCGGTCCCACGGGATCTCGACCGCGTTCGGCGTGTTGACGGTGAGGATGCCGACGGCGCCGCGCGCATAGGCGATGCGGGTGCGTTCGCTTCGGGCATGCGATTTCAGCGCCCCGGAAATTTCCGCCGGACCGCCCGAAACGACGACGAGGATCTTGCCCTTGAGGTCGAGCCCGGCAAAGTCGTCGTGCCCGGCCTCGGGTATGTGCAGGCCGTAGCCGGCGAAGACGAGCGGCGCATCGACGATCGCGGGCCGCGGCAGGCCGGCGCTGACGAGGAACTCGTCGCCGACAGTCAGCGGCGTCTCGCCCAACGACGATACCAGCGACGCGCGCGAAGCCGCCTGGTCGACATCCTGCTGCTCCAGCATCACCGGCTGGCGAAAGCCGTCGCTGCCGGCCGCCTGCAGCCCGTCCTCCTCGAAGCGCGCGATCACATAGGCAGCGGCGCGATCGAAGTCGGCCGTGCCGGTGAGCCGCCCGCGCATGTCGTCGGCGGCGAGTATCTCGACATGGTGCCACCACATCTCGCCCGGCGTCTGCGCGGCCGCAGGGACGGCGGCGAGCAGCGCGGCACCCAGGATCATCGATCGCATGCGCCGCTCCCAAACCGCCGATGCCGGACACCTTGGAAGCGTGCCGCCGGAGGGTCAAGCGACGTGGCTTGTGGTTAGGTATCCTACCTAATATAAGGGCCGACATGAACGCTCATGCCGTCGGCGTCGACCCCGCTCACCTCGCCGATCAG
>CAXTTP010000026.1:6152-18101 GCA_964247195.1 uncultured Sphingomonadaceae bacterium | reverse complement strand
GCCAGAGGTCGTACCAGAACTTCACGCCGTCGGGCGCCTTCCGGTAGCGGAGTCGGGCGGCGATCCGATAGAAAGCGCCCTTCGCGAACACCGGGATCGAAATGAAGAACATGGTCGGCACCTTGACCGTGCCGCCGGTGCGCGTGCGGGTCTCGTGCTCGACCGAAAAGCGGATATGCCCCTCCCCACTGGAGAGGTTGGTCGCCTCCTCGACCTGGGCGCTCTCGTAGATTTTGAGGCCTCGCGACAGCTCGACGAGCGACGCGAAATCGGCGATCCGCTCCGGGCCGCCGTTGACCTGTACGAAGCGCTCGACATGCTCCGGCCATTCGTCGCCAGCGAGCGCGATGTCGCCGATCCGATCCTCGAGGAAGGTGGCGAATGTGCCCATCGACATCACGTTGCCGCTAGCCTTCGTCCAAGCTTTCCATTCGTCGGAGAGCGGGAACGCGAACACGGTGCGATGCCGACCGTGCCGATATTCGCCATGCGTGCGCTCGCCGTCTTCGGTGTCGTCGGCGCGGTGGTAATCGAGCACGGCGGTGAGCTTCGGCTGCTCGCGGCGATCGTCGGCGAACACGACCGTGTCGGCGTCGCCGAAGCGGTTGACGTGGTCGATGAACGAGGCAAGCGTCGTCATGTACGCCGTGCCGCGGCGGAAGCGCGGCGCGTCGCGCGCATCGTCGAAGAAGCCGCTCGGCAGCGGCTTGACCCCTTCGGGACCGACCATCCCCAACACGGTCGCGCCGGTGACCGGTTCGACCAGCTCGACAACGTCCGGCTTGAGATTGTCGGACACGAACTCGCGCGTCGCTTCGAGCATCCCGCTCACGCCGGCGGCGTTCACGAAGCCGCTCCTGATGATCGCGTCATCGTCATTCTTGTCGGCCATGTTCTATCTCCCTCGTTCGTGCGGTTAGATGGCGCGAGACTCGCGCCGGCTGTTGTCGGCGACCATGCGTGCGCCGAAGAAAGCGCCCTGGTCTGGTCGGTCGCGCGAGAGGCGGCCGTCGTCGTCGGAGAACAGCAGCGTGCCGGGCTGATCCGGGGTCGGCGCGACCATCTTGAGCGTGGGCGTGACGACGTGCGCGCCATTCATCATCTTGATCTCGAGCTTGATCGTGATCGAACCCTTGGCGACGCCCTTGGCGTTGTCGGCGTGATCGGCGATCTTGCGCACGAGCTCGCGCAGCTCTGCCGACGCATCGAGGTCGAACTGCCCGTCGTTCAGCAGGCGGATGGTATCGGCCAGCGTTGCGGACGGCGGCGCGCGACGACTGCCATCGGCGTAGCGGTCGGTCAGTATTTCCCCGGTCTCGGGGTCTGCGGTTTCCATGGTGGTTTCCTCTTTGGTGCCGCTGTCCCCCGCGGCCGGGATCTTCACGCGCCCGCTCCCGTCATCCGCCCCACGGCCGCCCTGCCCAGCGCCGTGTCCGCCAGCGCACCGACCGCGCGCTCGGCCATGCGCGGCGACAGCACGAAGGCTTCCGGCGGTGGCGGATCGCGGGCGTCGTCGGCGTCGGTGAGCTCGGCCTCGCGCTGGCCGATGTGGGCGAGGGTCGCGGCTTCGGGGCGTGGCAGGCCGTCGCGGCGGGCGCGGCGGTAGAGGCGGAGCTGAACGGAGCCGAGCGGGGTCATGCGGCGGCTCGGTCGTGCAAACGTTGAAGCGCGCGCCTTACCGACTGTCCCGAGCGTCCGAGCACGATCCCGACCGCGCGGTAATCATTGCTCTGGCCGATCAGGCGTGCTGCGCGCCGCAGTTCGGCGCCCGACCAGCGCTTATAGCTTCCAAGCGGATAGGGCTTATCGGGCGCGTGATGCCCTTCGATGGCGGCCAGCCACTTTCGCGTGCCGCGTTCGAAGCCACCGCCCATGCCAAGCAGGAGGTCGTTGGTCAGCAGGTCCAAGGCGCGATGCGCAGCGTGACCGCGATGCTCGGCGATGATGCGGTCCACCCGGGCTTCGAATTGCTCCCCGGTCATGCCGCGAGCCTTTCGATGTGGCCCATAAAGCTTGGCTGCCGGCGAGCGGCGTCGAGAGGGGGCAAGGTGACAGCGAAGCGAGACGCGCTCGATCCGTCGAAGCTATCGGCCCCGGCATCCTCGCAGATCTGAATGCGACGTGCGGTGTTCACACGACCGACGTGGCAAATCGCGCCGCGACGATGCGCGAGACGAGCCCAGAAGCGCACCGTCGCTTCCTTCCATGGCGTGTCACCGCCAACAAAAACACCGACCCGCGAGCCGATGATCCGCTTGATGCGGCCGAGCATCGGCCCGGCCTCCATCCCGTTCTGCACCACAAGCATGAACCTTGCGCCGCGCAAAGCCACCCGGCGCCGCAGCTTGCGCAGCCACCGCACCGAGAGGTTCAGCGAGGCAATTCCGCCGAGAACGATGTCAGGCAGGGCAATCCAGTCCGCGCCCACGCCAAGCAACGCAACGGCCCTCTCGAAGGCCAGAACGTCGAACGCTTCGCCGCGCTGAAAGGCGGTCCAGGCGCCGTTGTCGAGCGCATAGCGAAAGCCTTCGGTACGCAACACACCGCGGGCCGAAACCATGAGACGCCATCCCGCGCCGCGAAGGGCAGCAAGGTTGCGGCGGGTGCCGGTGCGGGACGCGTAGGCTATCACCCCTGCACCGCTCTCAGCCGCATGCCGTCGCGACGCTGGCGCAGCATGTCGGCGACACGCAGGAAGCAGTCGATCGCCCCCGACTGGTCGAGCTTGCGGATATCGCCATCGCAGCACTCGCCGTCGCGGAACAACTCGATCAGCAGCGGCAGCGTCCCGGCCACGTCGCAGGGGACCGCCGACACGTCCACCGTCACCGCGTCGTCGGGAACGGCCTTGGCGCCGATCAGCGCAAGAACGGTGGACAGCGCGTCCGGGCCGAACCGCTCGCCGAGCTTGAGCAGCGGCATGCCGGACAGGTCGTTGTTCTTGTTGCGGGCATTGAGCACGGTGCCGGCGGAGACCGTCCAGCGCTCGGCCATCTCCTTGTCCGTGTCACCGTTCTGAAGCGAGCGGACGGTTTCCGAGATGGCTTCCCGGTAAGCGCTTTGTGTGAGGCGGGGACGTTTGCTCACCCCGTTGCCACGGCTCGTCATGCACAGAGCTCCCATGAGGATCGCGGATCAGGATGGTGGGCGGGTGTCATGCGGCGAGCCGATCGGCACCGCGTCGCTTGAGTTCCGCAAGAAGAGCATCGGCGCTCACGCCCGAGAGATCGACGGGCTGATTGATGATTTTGATCTGTCGCCGAGCGCCCGGTGTGCGCTCGATCCTATGCTGGAGTTCAAGCGCGCTCAGGAGCCGGTGAATGCCAGATTTGGAGGCGAGGCCAATCGCGACCATCATCTCTGCAAAGCTGGGAGACACGTCGGTTTTCGCCGCTTGAGCTTTCAGGAAAGCGAGCAGCTCAGACTGCTTAGCCGTCATCCTCGTTGCTCCGACGAAAACGGCCGGCGCTCGTGACGCGCCGTCTCCTTGGCCACGATCTGGCGGACCTCGGCCGCGTCGACGCAATTCTTGCAGATGAGGTCGACTGCCGCGATCAGCAGGCCGATCTGCTCGTCCTGCCGTCGCACGATCGCAGAGAGCCGCTCGATCTCGTTGACGGTCGCGCTCATGCCGCTGCCGCCGAATCGGCGCAAATGCCGCCCGCCCCAACCGCCGTGTGCCGATCTGGCACAACCGCCGTCACCGGCCACACATTAACCCGCTGGTCACCATTAGGTGCCGCGCGCAACCATTGTCCGCAGACAATAAGGGTCAC
Source organism: uncultured Sphingomonadaceae bacterium (assembly GCA_964247195.1). Classification (GTDB taxonomy): domain Bacteria; phylum Pseudomonadota; class Alphaproteobacteria; order Sphingomonadales; family Sphingomonadaceae; genus JAQGLK01. The sequence goes on along the minus strand of CAXTTP010000026.1, from coordinate 14,325 downwards.
AGAATCATGGGGATGGATACCGTGCTCGCAGCGGCGGACGCCCTGCGCAGTTACCTCGGCTCGATCGAGAAAGCCGCGATCAAGCGGGTCGCGGTCGAGATGTTTCAGGCGGCGAACCGTCTCAGCAACGGCGAAGAGCCCGAGGCCAGCAACGTGGCGCGACGGCTCGCGAACCTGCTGTCGATCGTGGCGGGGCGGTGACATCGCCGTCACCCTCGCCGGGGAGCGCTTGTGCACCCCCCGGTCCGGCGTATCGTGCGGCGGTCGAGACCAGCACGAAGGGAAATCGATTTGGCGGAAGAGCTCTCGGAGGGCGTCCTCGCGATGCGCGTGCTCACCGCGCTGCTCAGCGTCATCGCCGTGCACGAGCCCTTCTGGGTCGGCGAGACACGCGCGGTGCTGCTGCGGCTTCCCCGCGATGACGCGAGCGAGGCAGCGCACATGGAAGCGGCTGTCGAATTGCTGGACCGCATCATGGGGCGACCCGCCGACGGCTAAGATCGCGGGCCGCGGCACCGGCGGCCTGTGCGATCGCCAGCGCGGCCTCTTGCTTGATCAAGCCGCGGGTGACCCTGGCAACGTCCGCCATCTCCTCCCGCACGATCTCCCGCACCCGCTCCTCGGTAAGCGGCTCGCGCGCGGCATCCCGGTCGCGCAGCGCACGCGCCGGGCCGACGCCGAGCGGGTCGACGTTGCTGCTCATGCTGCGGCCTGGGTGTCGGCGGGGCGGTACTCGGCCGGGTACAGGTCCGGGCGCAGGTCGTGGCGCGAGCCGAAACCGGCGGTCTCGGCGGCGATCACATACTCGCCCGGAAGCGCCTTTCCGTTCAGCAGCCAGTACGAGACGAGCTGCTGCGATGCGCCGATGCCGCGCGCAAAACGGGACTGGTTATCGTCGGCCAGTTTGAGGGCCTGCCGAAGTGCCCCATGGTGCGCGTGCTGCTTCATAGCGGCCGCTTCTACTGATTTGCTGTAGCCTGTGCAACAGGAGTTTTGTAGGAGCGAGGCCACAAGAACTTTTGTAGGTCGGCGCTCGATGGCCGACCTTGAGAACGAACCCGCAGCGCTCAGCGCATGGATGAAGCGCACCCGCGAGGCGCGCGGCTGGTCCACCACCAAGCTCGCCAACATCGCACGCGAGATCGCTCGGCGGGAGGGTAGCTCGACCAAGCTGACGCAACAGACAGTTTCAGGTTTCGAGACGAAGACGCCTAAGCGGGTGCCTGAATGGATACGTTACGTGCGCATGGCATTCCAGGAAGGCGAGCCGGCGGCTCAGCGCGACACTGAGCGCCGTGACGAGCTGGTCTATGTACGGCAGATCGACATCAGCTACGGCATGGGCGCTGGGACCAATATTGAGGAATTCGCCGACGCCTCGCTCGTGCCCTTCAACCTGAACTTCCTTCAGAGGCTCACGCGCGCGCCCTTGGAGCGCCTGTTCATCGCTACCGGGCAAGGCGATTCTATGGAACCGACGGTCCATAAGCACGACCTCGTGCTTATCGACACGACCGAGACCAGAATGGAACTGGGCGACACGATCTGGGCGCTCGAATACGCCGGCAGCGGCCTGATCAAGCGGCTGCGACGGGTGGTGCGCAACGGGACGCGGAAGGTGGTAATTCTGTCGGACAATCCCTCAGTCCCGCCGGAGGAAGCGGATCCAGAAGAGGTGCGCGTCGTCGGCCGCGTGATTTGGATCGCGCGGCAGATGGCGTAAGATGGCCGTCCAGCAATTGAGCGTGGCTATCGTCGGCGCGCAGTACCCCAACGCCAATGGAGGCAACCGCCGCTCGGAAATCGCCTTCTGCGATCCTGGCGAGCCAATCGAGCTACGGCCGGAGCCGAAGAACAAGTTTGACGAGCACGCAATCGCCGTATTCAGCGCTCGGAGTTTCCAGATCGGCTATGTCGCTTCGCAGCGAGCGGTCTACTTGACGCGCCTATTGCGGGCCGGTCACCACCTTCAGGCAATTTTCCAAGAGGTCGCACCGTGGGGCGCGATTGGCCGCATCGGCATTGACTGCGAGCCTTCGCTACCCGCCACCTCCGACCAGAGCGAAGAGGAGCCGGGGGACGTTGATGTCGAGCCGGACGAGTTTTTCCCCGACTACATTCCGCCCGACGACTGAATCATTGCCTACGTCGTCGGGGAGGCGGGAACCGCCGGCACGGGCGGAGCAGCGTCCGGTGGGGGTGGCGGCGCCGGCAGTGCTCGCGCGTCACGCGGCGGACCCTCGGCGGGCCTCACCGGCGGCGTGGGCTTGTCGCCCTTCTTCGGAATATGCAGGCCGAACGGATAGGTCTCGCCGTTCCAGTTGATCGCGATCCGAACGTCCTGTGGATTGCCCTTCGCCTTGATCTTCTGGAGGATAACGCGCCCGCCGTACGATGCTCCAGGCGCGACGGTCGTGCGCTGCACCACCTGATCGGAAAGCATCCCGAGCGTCGCGTTGAGCCGACCCTGGATCGAGTTAATCCCGGCGGCACCCGCCGCGACGGAAGCGGTTGCGCCGACCACGCCGATCGAATTGTCCCGGTAAGACGACACCCAAGAGTAGGTGCCGTGTGGCGTTCGCAGATTGCCGTAATAACGATCGGTCGTGTGCGCTGAGGCAACCGCCGCGGCCGCAGCTCCCGCGATCACGGCCGTCGCAATCTGCGCCCACATCGCGCGCGTCTTTGCGATATGTTCGAGTTGATCCTCGGTGAAGCTGGCAATCTGCTGCCCGCCGGCCTCGCCGTGGACATTCACCGCATCGAAATCGGCCGGCGCCGTGCCATCGTTGTAGACGACGACCATGAACGACACGCAGCCGTGATCCAACGGTAGAGGCGTGATCTCGACAGCACCGTTCTTCTGCTCGAGCGTCACCGTGGGGACGCCGCGCTGGAACTCGCCGGTCTCAGCGCCGACCTGAAACGGCTGAGGGATCATCGCTGTCCCCGCCAGAGCTGGTGAGACGCACATGGATGCGCAAACGATTGTACCGATGACTTTTTTCATGGTGGAAGCCCCCTCCCGAGTCCGCAACCTATAGGGCTCAGAGCGCTCAACCGCGCTTACAAAATCTCTGTTGACAGAGCTACAACGCTTTTGTAGATCGGCTTCCAGACCACTGGAGGCCCGACATGCTTTCCGATCAAACCCGCACCACCTACGAGGCGGCCCGCTTCCGCCTCCGCGCCGGCGACGTGCCGACCTACCAGCGCCGCATCACCCGACTTCACCGCGAGACCAGCGAACGCCAGCAACTCGCGCTCGAAGCGCTGATCGAGCGCGACGGAGCCTCCGCGCTGTTCGCGTTCGACGGTGGGCGGCTGGTCGCGCGTGATGCCTGCTTTGCCGAGGCGGCTTAACATGCAGAGCCTCAGCCACCAGTTCCTCGCCTACTGCCGCAGCAAGCCGGCGGATGGGGCGTATGACTACGGCGACATTTGCGGATGCGCGTTTGCGCTTTTCGTTCGCGAATCGGGCATTTGTGACGATGCGACGGTCGGGAGCGTTTCTTGGGGATCTCCTGGGGAGGAGAGGCCATTTCCGGCTGCGGTAGATGCGGCGCTGAATAACCCGACCAGCACAGTGGTTCGCTTCGAGTTGCCGGTTTCTGCTCGCGGGACCACCTTCGGCGCCCTAGCCGACCGCCTCGAAGCCGCGCTGTCGGGCGGTGCGCTGTGAGCGCCATCGACCCGCTCAACTATCACGGCCCCTGCGAGCCCTGTCGCCACTTCGCGGCCCGCGACATGGCGATCTGCCACGACTGCCTGACCCCGAGCGCGACCGGGCACAACGGGCAGTACCGGTTTGAGCCGATCAACGCCTTCCCCGAGATGACGGCCGAGCTGCGGTTTCATGCCGCGCGTGAGGCTCGCTGGGCGGCTGAGGAAGCGGCGGCTGAATTGGCGAGGGCGGCGTGATGGCGCTCTTCGCCGAACTCCCCGCAGCGGCAGCCGCAAGGCGCATCGGCCGGCCCGACCTCGCCGACCTGTTCGAGACGGCGGCCGAGCTGAACGCGCGCCGCGGGGAGCCCGAGCCGATGCAGCCGATGCGGATGCTGGGCGAGCGTGGATATTCGATCGAGGGGGATGCGTGATGCTCAACCAGCCCCGCAACGCGACCGAGATGCGCCACCGCGACATTGCCCTGATGCCGATCGACACACGCGAGCTGCCGATCGTGAGCGACTATTACCAGCCGGTCGAGGACAGGGTGAAAGCGTTCGTCCGGCGCCTGTGGCTGCTGCTGTGGGTCGGCGGCGTCGCGATGATCCTGCTCGCGCTGTTCGTGCCGGCGGTGCGGTCGTGAGCCGGGTCACTTTCGTCGACGCGCTAGCGATCGCGTTCGTGACGCTCACGATGCGGGATGCTTGGCGGCTCATGGACAAGGCCAGCGTCGTGCTGCCGGGCTGGTGGCACTATCCGATCAACCTCGCAATCAGTGCCGCCTTCGTGGCGTGGTCCGCGCTGGTATGGCGCATGGTGGTCGGCAAGGATCGGTGGTCGTGACCGCGCCGCTGATCACCGCGGCGGACAGCATCTTCGAGGCGCTGGACCGCGAGCCGAAGCCGCGCATCGAACAGCCCGAACAGACCGGCCCGATCCGCTATCACGCCGACGTCGAGCAAGGTTCGATCGCATGGCTGAAGCTGCGGTGCGGCTTGCTTACCGCCAGCGAGATGAAGCTGATCCTGACGAGCGAAGGCGGGCAGGTCGTCACCAAATATCGCTCAACTGGCGTTGCGCCCGAGCGCCTCACCGCGGCTCGTAGCAAGGCGCTTGCCAGCATCGGGGAAAGAGCCGGCACCGTGCGCGAGCTCGCGTTCCTGGCTGACGTCGGCGAAGGCGTGATCCGCGGTCTGGTCGATGCCGGCGCCCTGGAAGCGTTCAAGGTGGAAACGCCGCTCATTTTCAAGCCGGCGCTGGACGATAAGGAACGCGCGCACCTGTACGAGCTGCTTGCCCAGCGCATCACGGGCTATGTCGAGCCGCATTTCGAGAGCTACGACATGGAGCGCGGCAAGTTCGACGAACAGCACGCGCGCGCCAAGTACGCGGAGACCTACGCGCCGATCGACGAAATCGGGTTAATCACGAACGACAAGCTCGGCTTCGAGATCGGCTATTCCCCCGACGGGCTGGTAGGCGATGACGGGCTGATCGAGGTTAAGTCTCGCGTCCAGAAATGGCAGATGCAGACGCTTGTCGAGTTCGTCGCCAACGAGACGATCCCCGCCGATTTCCTGATCCAGGTTCAAACCGGGCTGTTCGTTGCGGAGCGGCAGTGGCTCGATTTCATCAGCTACAGCGGCGGCATGCAGATGGCCGTCGTCCGCTGCTTCCCCGACCCCGTGATCGCCGAGGCGATCGGCAATGCGGCAACCGCTTTCGAGCGCCGCTTGGCCGAAAAGCGCGAGATCTACGAAAAGCTGATCGCGTCCAAGGCGCGGTTGGTGCCGACCGAAAGGCTGATTTACCTATGAGCACCCTGGCGGATGCACTGGCGCCAAAGAGCGATCAGCTCAATGCCGACGACCTGATCCCGGGTCCGCGCACGCTGAAGATCACCGGCGCGCGCATCGCGACCGACGGCCGCGAGAAGAAGATCGTCATCAGCTTCGAGGGCGACAACGGCAAGCCGTGGAAGCCGTGCAAAACGATGGGTCGCGCGATGGTGATGGTCTGGGCCATCACGGACGAAGCGCAGTTCATCGGCAAGTCGGTGCGCGTTTATCGCGACCCCGAGGTAAGGTTCGGCGATCAGGGCGAGGTCGGCGGCATCCGCATCAGCCATATGTCGCACATCGACAAGCCGGCGAGCGTCAAGCTCACGGTGTCGCAGGGCAAAAAGGGGGTGTACACCTTCCAGCCGCTTGCCGGCGGGGAGCCGACGCCGTCTGCCGCGCGTGCCGACATCGATGCTGCGCGCTCGCTTGATGCCCTGCGCACCGTCTGGCGCACCTATTCCAAGCAGCCGTGGTGGAGCGAGATCGAACCGGCCTTCAACGCCCGTCGCACCACCCTCACCCCAGATCAGCCCCCCGCACGCGACGATGAAAGCGCCGCGCCTGCTGCTGACACCCGCAACCCGGAGGCGAGCGCGGAGGCGTCTCTCAGCGGGCGCGCGGATGCGGACATGGGCGAGGCGTTCACCGTCGAAGACCTGATCAGCCAGATCGCGCGGATCGAGGGGGAGCCGGAGCTGGTCGAGAGCTTCCTCGAACTGCGGGCCGACGAAATCGCGAGCCATAAGCCGGCGAACCAGCGGCGCATCCGGGTCGCGGCGGGCGCGCGGAAGATCGAGCTTGGCCGTGGCTGAGAACAGCGCCATCGAATGGACCGACCACACGTTCAATCCGTGGGAAGGCTGCCAGAAGGTCGGGCCGGGTTGCGACCACTGCTATGCCGAGACGCGAAATGCTCGGTACGGCGGCGGCGTCGCGGCAAATTGGGGGCCGGGTGCACCGCGTCGCCGCACGTCGGATGCTAACTGGCGCAAGCCGCTGCGGTGGCAGGCGGATGCCGCACGGTTCCTCGCCGAGCATGGCCGCCGGCAGCGCGTGTTTTGCGCCAGCCTTGCCGATGTGTTCGACAACGCCGTGCATCCGGACTGGCGCTCGGACCTGTTCGAGCTGATCAGCAAGACGCCCGACCTCGACTGGCTGCTGCTGACCAAGCGCATCGGCAACGCGCAGCGGATGCTCGCCGAAGATGCCGAGACCGATACGATGCCACCGAACGTCTGGCTGGGTGCGACGATCGTCAATCAGGAAGAGGCGGACCGCGATATCCCGAAGCTGCTGGCAACGCCGGCGCGCGTGCGGTTCCTGTCGATGGAGCCGCTGCTTGGGCCGGTGGACCTGACGAACATCGAGATCCCGATGAAGGTTGGTGTCGAAATTCTCGATGCTCTGCAGTTCGACTATGAGCATGGCGAAGAAGACGGACCCTGCGGTACTGCGATCATCGACTGGATCATCGCCGGCGGCGAGAGCGGCCCCGGCGCGCGACCGAGTAACCCGCAGTGGTTTCGCGATTTGCGCGATCAGTGCGCGGCAGCCGGCGTGCCGTTCTTGTTCAAGCAATGGGGCGAGTGGGTCTCGGTCAGCGAGGTAGAGGGTTTCGCCGGCAACCTAATCCACGAGTTCGCGGATGGCCGCTGCGTGCGCCGCGTCGGCAAGAAGGCCGCCGGCCGCCTGCTCGACGGCGTGACGCACGATGGGGTGCCCTCCTGATGCGCTCGCACTTCTTCGGCGGAGAGGTTCCGGGGCGGCATCGGCGCAGGTTAGCGCGGTGGGGTGGACGACAGATGAAGGGCGGGCTGTGAGCGCGGTCGACAACCTGTTTTCCGGCGGCGTCCGCATGGTCCACGAGGAAGCAGTTGACCTCACGCTGGCGTCGCTGCGCGAATACTGGCCTCGCCACCAGCATGTCGCGGTTGCCTGGTCCGGCGGCAAGGACAGCACGGCGACGCTGACGCTGCTGATCCACCTGATCGATGCCGGCCACCTGCCCCAGCCCGAACGCCTGCATGTCTTCTACGCCGATACGCGCCAGGAGCTGCCGCCAATCCAGATTGCCGCCGAGCAGGTCATGGCGAAGCTGCGGCAGCGAAACTGGATCGAGGTGACCGTGGTGACGGCGCCACTCGACAAGCGGTTCATGGTCTACATCCTTGGGCGCGGCGTGCCGCCGCCGAACAACAACACGCTCCGGTGGTGCACTCGCCAGATCAAGGTCGAGCCGATGGCCGACGCGCTCGGAGCGGCGATCGAGCGGCTGCCGGGCTCGGCGCTGATGATCACCGGCGTGCGCGAAGGCGAGAGCGCGGTTCGCGACGGCCGGATCAGCATGTCCTGTTCGAAGGACGGCGCCGAGTGCGGTCAAGGCTGGTATCAGCAGGTGTTGCCGGATGCGAAGGGCATTCGCGGCCGCATCGCGACGCTAGCGCCAATCCTACACTGGCGCGTCTGCACCGTCTGGGACTGGCTGAAGGTCTACGCGCCTCAGCCGGAGTTCGGGGGCTGGCCCGTCACCATGCTTGCCGACGCCTACGGTGGTGACGATGCGACCGAGATCAACGCCCGCACCGGCTGCATCGCCTGTCCGTTGGCGTCGAAGGACACGGCTCTCGAGGTCGTCTGTGCGATGCCCGCCTGGGCGCACTTGGCGC
>CAXTTP010000026.1:0-6142 GCA_964247195.1 uncultured Sphingomonadaceae bacterium | reverse complement strand
GATGCGCGAGCCGGCGCAGCGCCTGCGCAAGTCCGGCGTCGAGCGCCTGAAGGACGGCAGCATCGCCAAGAACCCCCAGCGCATGGGGCCGCTGACGTTGGCAGCGCGGTCGGTAGCGCTAGAGCAGATCCTCGATATTCAGCATCGAGCCCGCGTCGATCTCATCAACGCCGAAGAGGAAGCGCGCATCCGGGAGCTGATCGGCGCACGCACCTTTCCCGACAAGTGGGAGGGCGATGAGCCCAGCGCGGCGGCTTGGCTCGATAGCGTCTACGGCGACGGCACCACGCAACCGATCCTGTTCAGGGAGCTCGTCGGATCATGACCGTTTCGGAGCGCTGCGGCATCGCGCAGGCCGCCTTGATCACGGGGGAGCGGCGGCCATGATGCTCGAGCTGCTCACCGAGGACGATGCGGCCAAGATGCTGCGGGTTTGCTCGCGGACGCTGCGCAAGGAGCGCAAGGCAGGCCGGCTCTCCTTCCGCTTGATCGGCCGCGGTGTCCGCTACACCCTCGACGACCTGAACACCTACATCGAAGGCGCGCGCCAATGTCCCTCTACCGCCGAGAAGGCTCCCCGTTCTGGTGGTTCGACTTCACGGTCGGTGGCGTACGATTTCGAGGCAGTTCGGGCGAAGAAGGCAAGCGAGAAGCGCGCGAAGCAGAGCGCAAGGCAATCGCGGCCGCCAAGGAGGCCGGCGCCAAACGCGGCCGCTGGAAGCTGCGACACGCACTAGGAGCATACTGGTCCGATCATGCCGAACGCCTGCGATCCTCAGCCACGATCAGCCACCAGCTCGAGAAGCTGTCCGAGTATCTCGGCCCGAACATCCTGCTCACCGCGATCACCCCGGCCATGCTGACCTTGTACCATCGCCGGCGCGTGCTCGATGGGCTGAAGGAGCATTCGGTCAACCGCGAGATCGTCATCCTGCGCGCCGCGCTCCAGCATGCGCAGAGCATTCACGGCCAGCAGATGCCCGACATCCAATGGGCCAAGGTGCGCAAGCCGGAGCCGCCCGGCCGCACGCGGTTTCTAAGCCGGGAGGAGTACGATGCGCTGATGCGCGCCGCTCACGAGGGCCTGCGACCGATCATCCTGTGCGCCGTCACGACGGGGCTGCGCGAAGGCAACATCCTCGAAATGGACTGGCAGCAGGTGAAACTCGGCGAGCGGCTGATCCAGATGCGGGTCAAGGGCAACAAGGAGCATGCGGTCCGGATCACGCCCGCGCTCCTCGCGGCGCTGTCGACGATGCCGCTGCGCGAGGGTCTGGTCTTCGATCGCACGAACTTCCGTCGCCGCTGGGCATCCGCGTTGAAGCGGTCGGGTCTCGTCGACCTGAAGTTCCACGACCTGCGCCACACCTTCGCGTCCTGGGCGCGGCAGGCTGGCGCGGATATCGCGGACGTTTGCGAGGCGCTTGGGCATTCCGATATATCGATGACGATGCGCTACGCGCACATCAAGCCGGACGCCCACGACACGGCCTTCGATCGGGTTTCCGCGGCAATGATGGCACAATCCACGTCACAGGTGGAGCGCAAGGCATGAAAAACGCGCGGACTTCAGCCAATTCCGATGGGCTTGCGCACTCGCTCCCAAAGCAGATGCGCTACCAGGCTGCGCCACTCCCCGGACCGGGGCTCCTTAGGTCCCGGGAGGTTCGGGCGCAAGCGAGGGCGGTCCCGCTAGCCGACGGTGAAGCGCGCCCGATGTGCCCACGAGCCCGGCCGTCGCAGCCGGCGCCGTGCCGGCCTCCCTAGAAGGGCAGCTTGAAGCCCGGCGGCAGCGGCAGGCCGGCAGCCATCTTGCTCATCTCGGCATTGCCGGCCGCGTCCGCCTTCGTGCGCGCATCGTTGAGCGCCGCAGCGATCAGGTCCTCGAGCATCTGCTTCTCGGCGACGTCGAGCAGAGAATCGTCGATCGCGACGCCAAGGATCCGGCCCTTGGCGGTGGCGCGGATACGGACGAGCCCGCCGCCGGCCGCGCCTTCGATCTCGATCTTGTCGAGACCGGCTTGCGCCTCCGCCATCTGCGACTGGAGGTTCTGCGCCGCTTCCTGCGCGGCCTTCAGCATGTCCTCGATATTGTTCATGACGCGGAACTCCTTCGCTCGGCGCTGTAGCGGATCAGCTCGGCATCGGGAAAGGCCTCGAACGCCGCGCGCACGACCGGCGAGGCCAGGATCTCGTCGCGAACCACGGTCTCGGCCGCTCTCTCCTGATCGAGCAGGCTCGGCGCGCTGGTACCGTCGGCGATCGTCACGTCCCAGGCGGTCTGCGTGAGCGCCTTGAGCGCGGCGGCGAGATCGCGCGCGAACTCGGCGGGCAGCGGCCCGGTCCGGCGGATGACGAGATCCGGCGGCGCATAGCGGACGAGCCCGACGAAATCGTGCAGCCGCTGCGCCAGCAGGTGCTGGTTGCCGTGGACGAGCAGATCGTGGAGCGCACGGAAATCGGGTGGCAACGCGAGCAGGCTCGCCTGGCTCTCGGCCGGCGCCGGCGCCGCCGGCGCGGCGGCCGGCAGCGCCTCGCCGCTGGCGATGCGGCGCATCAGCTCGGCCGGGTCGGGGAGCTGGCTCGCATGGACGATCCGCAGCAGCGCCATTTCGGCGGCCTCGCGCGGCAACGCCGCCGATTGCACCTCATTGTGACCCTTGAGCAGCAGCTGCCACAGGCGGTGGAGCGGCGCGAAGCCCAGCCGGCTCGCCCAGTCGGCATAGGCCTCCCGCTCCTCGACCGACATCGACGGATCGTCGCCGCCGCCGACCTTGGCGCGGGTGACGCCGTGCGCGACCTCGAGCAGGCCCAGGAGGACCGCCGCCGGCTCGACGCCGAGATCGTGCTGCTCGGCGAGCGCCGCCAGCACCGCCGGCGCGTCGCCGCCGAGGAGCCGGCCGAACAGCCCGCGGATCGCACCGCGATCGGACAGGCCGAGCATGTCGCGGACCTGCGCCGCGGTGACGCCGCCGGAGCCGTGGGCGATCGCCTGGTCGAGTATCGACTGGCCGTCGCGAGCGCTGCCCTCGGCGGCGCGCGCGATCAGCGCCAGCGCCTCCGGCTCCGCCTCGACGCCCTCGGCACGGCAGATGTGGGCGAAGTTCTCGACGAGCTTTTCGGCCGGGATGCGGCGCAGGTCGAAGCGCTGGCAGCGCGAGAGCACCGTCACCGGCACCTTGTTGACCTCGGTCGTCGCGAACAGGAACTTCACGTGCGGCGGCGGCTCCTCCAGCGTCTTCAAGAGGCCGTTGAAGGCCTGCTTGGAGAGCATGTGGACCTCGTCGATGATGTAGATCTTGTAGCGCGCCGAAACCGCCGCATAGCGCACCGCCTCGGTGATCTCGCGGATGTCATCGATGCCGGTATGGCTGGCGGCATCCATCTCAACGACGTCGATGTGCCGACCCTCGGCGATCGCGACGCAGGGCTCGCAGACGCCGCACGGATCGATCGTGGGGCCGCCCTGCCCGTCCGGGCCGATGCAGTTGAGCGCCTTGGCGATCAGCCGCGCCGTCGAGGTCTTGCCGACGCCGCGGACGCCGGTCAGCAGGAAGGCGTGGGCCAGCCGGTCGCGCTTGATGGCGTTGCCCAGCGTCGTCACCATCGCATCCTGCCCGATCAGCTCGGAGAAGCGCTGCGGCCGGTATTTGCGCGCGAGGACGCGATAGGGGCTGGGAGATTCGGGCATCGGCGGGAACCTAGCCGCGAGCGCGGCGCGAAGTCGAGCGACGGGGTGGGAGCCGGAACGACCCGGGGCGAAATCGTTGCGGCTGCTTCCTTCCGGACCTGACCGGGTTGGCGACGGCACCGTCCGCCCGACTCCCGCGCGGGCATATGGTCGAAGCCGCGGCGGCGCGCAAGGCGGGCGGCGGAAGCGGGCCTCGCGGCCGAACGGCGGAAGATCACAGCCTATTGTGACCATCCGGGTGTCAACTTCCGGGGAGGGCAGCCCCGACCCGCCTCCGACCTGACCTTGCCGGGCAGCGAGTTTCCGGCGATCGAAAGAGCAGTGCCATAGTTTTCCACATATCAATCCGAGTAGGAAAGAGTGCGGCGCGACTCCGCTTCGGCGAGAGCTGCCAGTTGGCAAGATCGGCTCATCTTTGTGGGCAGCTCCATGCTACCCAGATTGACTTTACCGCGAGATATGGCGATCCCCATCGCGGTGGGGAGCGTATCGGCCAAGTTTAGGCCGCTTGCCGCCTGTCCGCTTCCGGCGTCCGCTTTGGCGATCACGAACGGCGCGAAGTCGTGGAAAGCGGGCCGCCCGCTTTTTGATTGGGAAGCTTCAGACGCAGACGTTGGCAGCGCAGCCATGCTAGCCTAGTTGGGCCGCATGCTACGCCATCATCGCCGAGCTTCCTTGGCAAACGTCGCTCCGCTAGGGGCGCAATCGTGATCGAACCCGAGCGATGTCAGACGATGGTCGAGGTGCGCGCCGGCGTCGACGCGCTAGATGAAGGCATCGTCGCGCTGCTGGCGGTGCGTACTCGGTTCATGGATGCCGCCGCGCGCATCAAGGAACATCGCGATCAGGTCCGTGACGAGCCACGCAAGGCGGCAGTGATCGCGCACGCCCGTTCGATCGCGGAACGCGAGGGAATGTCGCCTGACCTCGCCGCCAAAGTGTACGAGTGCCTGGTGGAAGCCTCGATCGCGTACGAGATGATGCGGTTCGACACAGACGAGCCGTCCGCGATCGGGAGTGCTCTTCCCGCACACGATTGACCGGTATTGAGCGTAAGCCGCCGTCACCCGCTCATATCGTGTTCCGCCCGACCCGGATCGGCCCGGCCGGCTCGGCGAACAGCGCGCCGACGGCGGCGCCGCTGCCGCGGCACACGAAGACGATGCCGTCGCCCGCCTCCATCCGCACGCCGGGCCCGGGGCGGGTCACGGTGCTGCCGTCGCGGCGGTTGAGCTGGACGACGAAAAAGCTGCCCCCGCCGCGCCGCTCCGCCTCGCCCACCAGCGCGCCGGTCAGCGCGCCGTTCTCCGGCAGGCTCACCATCTCGATCTCGAGGCCGAGCGCGCGAAGGCTGCGCTCGGTATCCTGCATCTCCTCGCTGCCGTGGATCAGCGCCGCGGTCTCGGGATAGAGGATCATCTCGGCGATCCGTTCCGCGCCGATATGGGTCGGCAGCACGACCCGGTCGGCGCCGGCGTGGCGCAGCTTGCCCTCGGTGCTGGGCACCTCGCCGCGAGCGATGATCTGGATCGTCGGGTTGAGGCTGCGCGCGCTGAGCGTGATGAACACGTTGGCGGCGTCGTCGGGCAGCACCGTCGCCAGCACGCGGGCGCGGCGGATGCCAGCGGCGAGCAGCGCCGCCTCGTCGGTCGCGTCGCCGGCAAGGCAGAGATGCCCCGCCGCCTCCGCCTCGGCCAGCTTGGGCGCATTGCGTTCCAGGATTACGAGCGGCGCCCTCGCCGCCTTGAGCTCATGGGCGAGCATCACGCCGATGCGGCCGTAGCCGCAGATCAGGACATGGTCGGTCAAGGCTTCGACGCGGCTCTGCATGCGATCGGCTCCGAACAAGGCGCGCAACTGCATGGCGGTGAACACCTGCACGAGCGCGCTGGTCAACAGGATCATGCCGGTGCAGCCGAGCACCATCGTGCCCATCGTGACGGCATGCAGGAAAGGCGTGTCGATCGGGCGGACCTCGCCATAGCCGACGGTGTAGACCGTCAGCGCGACCATGTAGCTGGCGTCCGCGAAGCTCCAGCCGGCGTGCATGTAGGCGAGCGTGGCCAGCAGGATCGTCGCCGCCATGAACAGCAGGATCGAGACGAGATAGCGGAACGGGGACCGCATGGCGCCTTCGGCGGTGTTCGATAGCGGAGGCATGGCAGGGCGATTGTGCGGTGCGGCGGCGAACCTGTCCATCCGTCCAAGTGGGCCTCAGCGCAACGCCTTCGCCATGGCATCATCGATCGCCGCGGTCAGGACACAGCCTTCGTCCAGCCGTCGCTTACCGTCAGAACCGTGCCGCTACCAGCCGGCCGACCGCGGCGTGGGCGGCGTCGCGTGCCGCCGGGCTGGCGGCGGGCGCGTCGACATAGCTCGCGATCAGGATCGGCGCGCGGCCAGGCGGCCAGGCGATGGCGACGTCGTTGCTCGCGCCGCGCTCGCCTGCGC
>CAXTTP010000025.1:0-18182 GCA_964247195.1 uncultured Sphingomonadaceae bacterium | reverse complement strand
CTGGCTCTTCGAGATGCCGCTCATCCCCATCGCCTTCACCAGATCATCGACCGACGGGTCGAGATCCCTTGGATATAGACGCACTCGTACTTCAGCGACCGCCAGAGCCGCTCGATGAAGACGTTGTCCATCCAGCGGCCGCGTCCGTCCATGCTGATCCGCACCTCGGCACCGCGCAGCACGTCGGTGAAGTCGTTGCTGCTGAACTGGCTCCCTTGGTCAGTATTGAAGATGTCGGGCTTGCCGAACCGCGCCAGCGCCTCCTTCAAGGCGTCGACGCAGAACTCCGCGTCCATCGTGTTCGACAGCCGCCAAGCCAGCACCTTGCGCGACGCCCAGTCCATGATCGCCACCAGGTAGAGGAAGCCGCGCCGCATCGGCAGGTAGGTGATGTCGGCGCACCAGACGTGGTTCGGCCGCGTGATCTCCAGGTCGCGCAGCAGGTAGGGGTAAATCCGATGCTCCGGGTGCGGGTCGCTGGTCCGCGGGCGCTGGTAGATCGGCGACAGCCCCATCTTGGCCATCAACCGCCGGACGCGCCGACGCCCAACGGCATGCCCGAGCCGCTGTAGGTGCCGGGCCATCTGCCGGCTGCCATACCATGGGTGATCGAGGAACGAGGCGTCGATCACCGCCATCAGCGCCAGCGTCTCGGCCGTCTCTGCCACCGGCGCATAGTAGAACGAGGATCGGCTGATCGACACCAGTCGGCACTGCGCCACGATCGACAGGCTGGCATGCCCGCGTTCGATCATCTGCCGACGCCGCTCGATGCTCATCGCGCGAACCCCTTCGACAAAAAATCCCGTTCCACCACCAACTGCCCGATCTTCGCGTGCAGCTTCTCGATCTCGGTATCGCCTGCGGCCTTGCTCGCCTCGCTCGCGCCCGAGAACGTCGCCGCCATGCCCTCGGTCGCCTGGCGCTTCCATGTCGCGATCATCGTCGGATGAATGCCGTGCCTGGCGGCCAGCTCCGCCAGCGTCAGATCACCCCGGATCGCCTCCAGCGCAACCTTGGCCTTGAACTCGCCCGTATACCTCTTCCGCGTCGTCTTCATTGCCGTCCATCCCTCACGTCGGGGATAGCTTAGCCTCCTGTCCAGATTTCCGGCACCACCTCAGAGTTCAATCGAATGCTCCGGCGGGTGATCGAGGCTGACCAGCTCCCGCCCCCGGCGCCGGTTATTATGTAATTAGAGCATCGAGCGTTTAATCGTACCCATAGCCGGGGGCGGAAGCTAAGCGACTAAGGTCCTTTACGGCTAAGCGGCTAAGTGGCATAAGTCGCTTAACCGCTTAGTGAGGAGCAGCAACTTTGCAAGTATGGGCCGTCATTGCGCAGAAGGGTGGGCAATCTAAGACCACTCTCTCAACCGGATTCGCCGTCGAGGCGGCGCGGGAAGGAGCGTCCGTCGTCATCCTCGATGCTGACGATCGGCAGGGCTCGGCGCTCTATTGGTCGGAGCGTCGCGACGACGACGACGTGATGGTGAAGGACAGCAGCGTCGCCGGTCTGCCACTCCACGTTTCGCGCGGTCGCAGCAGCGGCAAGATCGACCTTATCATCATCGACACGCCCGCAAACTCTAAGGACATTGCCATGCTTGCGGCCGAACAGGCCGATTTCGTCATCATCCCCGTGGCACCGCGAGGGCTGGACGTTCATTCGGTGCTGCAGACCGTCAAGCAGGTGCAGCAAGCCGGCACCCCGTTCGCCGTCATTCTGACCCAGGTTCCGCATCAGGGCAGGGAGGGGCAGGAAGCCCATGCCGGGTTCGCGGCCAAGGGCGTTACCATGTTCGACAGCCGCCTTCGCTTCCGCAAGGACTTCTACAAAGCGACGCCGCTAGGGCGAACAGCGGCCGAAACCGAGCCGGACAGCAAGGCAGCGACCGAGTTGCGCGCCGCCTTTAGCGAGGCTAAGCGACTAAGCAGCTTTGCGACTAAGCGGATAAGCGAGGCAGCATAATGGCGAAGAAGCTTTCTGCGCTCGCCGGCATCTTTGATGAGGAACCCGAGGAGGTGGCATTGGCTCCCGCTTCCGACGCTACCACTGAGCCGCTGCGGGCGGTAGCACCGCGTCAATCGCGGCGTTCGGCCAACGTGCCGGCACCGGCAGCACCGATCCGGCGCAGCAGCCATCCGGGTAAAAAGCCGGTGCTGATCCACATCCCCGAGGACATGCACCGCGCGCTTCGACAGCTTAGTGTAGAGGAGGGCGGGGAACCGCTTACCGTCGTCACCGAACGCCTGCTTCGCCAGTATCTCGTCAAGCGGGGCCATTCGAGGTTCGCCCCTTGAGCCAGCGGCGCGATCCTAGCCCGAGTCACCTGTTTATCCCGGCGCTGGGCGACCTCCGTTCCGCGATCAGCGGGAGGTAATGGAGCGGCCGTTCTTCTCGCTTCAGAAACGCAAGCGGTTGAAGCCAATCGAATATCGCAGCCCGGACGGCGGAGCCTGGGTGCGCGTGCAGGCAATTCCCGACTACGGTATGGCGACGATATAGGACGCCGATATTCTGATGTGTGCGGGGTCCGTGCTCAACCGCATGAAGCAGCAGGCTTGAACGACATACCCCGCACGCTGACGACGATGACCTACGAAATCGCGTTGCCGGATCGGCCGTAATCACAGAGGAAGGTGCTTCCTTTCACGGCCACGCCATAATCGCGGATCGTCACACGCCACACCGGAACCGGCCTACCCAGTCGGATCTGACGCTCGGACCCGTGGTCGTGACACCAGGTGCGGTCGCCGCTTCGGTAGCCGCAGATCGCTTCGTTCCGCCAGAAAGCCTCGGCCTTCAGGCCACAGCTTGCGCGAGTGGCCCGGAGACCCCCCGGGCTTGAAGCAAATCCGTCAGCGATATTCCGCATAATCGGGCTTGGGAAATAGGACCGCGTTGGTAGGCTCGCCCATTGTCGCCGACGATTGTTGTTCTGAGTAGCTCGCGACAATTTGTCGTATCTTTTCTTCGTACGCCTTTCGCTGAACGGCTAGAGCCAGAAGCGCGGTCATACTGTATATACGGCGACCGTTTAGAGCATTAGGGAGAGCCTCGACCAAACGTAGTATCTCACGATCGGTCTCTGTAACTGAAAGCATGACATCCCTCATCACAGCGCACTCTGGGAGAGGTCAGATTGCGCTACTTTCGTTGGTGACGTAAGTCGCTTCGTTGTTGTGGATGCGATGGATTTCTCATCGAACAGGGATTCGCTCTCGCGCGAGCGACTGTAGGCATTCCGGACGAAGCCCTCGTAGCGGATTTCACCCGGATCGCGTCAAAGAAGACCAGCGGGTAGCAGGTGTCGAGCGGGCGACCCTGCCATTCGGCAACGGTCTCCAGTGCCGGCTAAAGACGGCCCGGAGCGTGTCGGGACCGCCCCATGCGGACTACCTAATCATTAGCTCGATTCCGGATCTAAGATCGAACTTTCGATAGCACCCGAGACGCCGAATTACTCCGCACCGACAGCTTCCGACCATAGCGGAGCGCCGTCGCCGGCGACGACCATCGCAACGTGAGCGCGATCCCAGCACCATCTTCGCCAGCCGCGAACAAATCCTGCGTGAGGCCAACCCTGAGGGAATGGGTCGACAACTCCGCGATCGCGTCGAAGAACTTCGGACCGGAAATCTCGACCAGCCCGGCGTCGACCGCCGCGAGCGCCACCCGCCGATAGATCGCACACACACCCTGGCGGGTGAGGGGGGTCTCCCCTATCGTATATGTCACCTGGGCCTGGACGGCTGGCGACCCGCGCAATCGCTCCTGCCAGTGGCGCGTGTTGCCGGGAATGGAGTGGTAGGCTTGCGGGGGCACCGCCACCCGCGCCCGCCGGCGATCGATCCCAACCCGTCGAAACAGCGGCCCGTCCTCGATCCCGCTCTGCACCAGCCAAGCCTGCACCCGCCTCATCGTCTCGGGTGAGAGCCAGGCCCAGCTGCCTGAGCCCTCTTGGTCGGTCTTGGATCGTGGAATGGAGAGCAGGCCCGAGCCATCAGCCTGTGGCTCGAGATGCTCCACCGCGGCGGCGGTGAGTTCGCTGACGCGCAGTCCGGCGTCATAGCCAAGCGACAGCAGGGCGGCGTCGCGCAAGCCCTGCGCGTCGCCGCCGCACGCCTTGAGCAATGCCGTGATTGTAAACCCCTTCACCTCGCCATGCTCGTCGAGCGCGCCACCATATCGAAGCGGTGCTGCCTGGCGCTGGACCGCGCCCTTCCGCCGGCGATTGGCGCGGAGCGCGTTGCGCACCATCGGATGATCGGTCGGCAACCCGTCTTTGTCGCCAATGCCGACCAGGCGGTGAGCGCTGGCAAGCGTCGCCATCCGGCGCGACAAGGTCGCCGGTTTCTTGCCCTGCGCCTCGAGATGGCGGAGGTAACGGACCAGATCCTCCGGATCGGCGGGGAAGGGGGCTCGCCTTTCCCCGGTGCACCACGCAACGAAGCAGTCGAGGTCGGCGGCGATCGCCGCCTTAGTCGCGTCCGCCATCGCCTCGAGCGCGGTCTCGACGCCGAGCTGGCTGACCGGCGGGAAGTCGGCCGGGAGTACCGCCGCGATCGTGCGGAGCAGCCGCGCATCGACCGGCTCGGCGAGCCCACGCGCGCGGCGCTGCGGCAGCGCTCGCCCATCGAGCTGGTGAATGACGATCTCGCCGCCGGTGCCGCCTGCCATGCTGCCCTCCATTCGCGCCGATGCTGAGAGCCCCTAGGAGCATCATCTGCGTACCTGTTCTTACCATAAGCATCGATTATGGAAAGTGACAAGATTATGCTACAAAGACTGCCTAGTAATCCTGTGATTACTAGCGTACTAAACCCGCGATGGCGTCACGGGACATTTCCGCACTGGCGTTCGCCCTTGGCGAACTTACCGGCGCGATGCATTTCGCTGGCGACGATCTCCGACGCGCGGCTGCGCTCGCAACGATTGCGGACGCTTGGAAAACCTATCGGCGCGACGCCGGCGCCGGTGACGCCGGACCCGCCCATGTTCCTTCGATCAGTGCTGATACGTTACTGTTCACATGCGATCCCCGCCGCGATGCCGTGCTTCTGTGGCTCGCCGACCACGGAACGCGCCCGATTGCCGCGGCAGCCGCGATGGTCGCGCTGATGGTCGGCGCGTCCCATCGGTTCGATGCTGCTGAAATGGCGCTGCTCAATGCTGCTCAGGCTGCGCTGGCGGGGGATCCTGCAGACGCCTGCGGACCACTGGCGCGTGCGCTTGGGTTTCCGAGATTGGCAGAGGACCATCCGGTTTACGCCATGAAATCTGTCGTCGGCGCGATTGATGCGCTAAGTCGCGACCCAGCGTTTGCGGAAGGACAAGGCCATGACATCGAACTGCAGCTGCCAGGTGGCTCTCTGCGCCATTTCGTCACAGCAGAGCCGTCCGGCACTTGGGCGCTCAACCTGGCGCTGCTCGGCCGGCCACCGCATCCCTTTCCAGCACTTACCGGAATCGTAGCCCGTGTCGTGTTTAAAATCGGCCTTGAGGTTGAGGAGCGCGCCGCCGCGCTAATCGCCAGCTGGTCCCACGTCGCCGCGCTTTTTCTTTGCGAGCTGCAGCGGATCGAGCGGGCGCTTGCCCGCGGCGGTCAGGCGCTTGCTGGGTTATCGCGAAACGCACGTGCGATTGACACCTGGGCCCTGGCGGCTGCGTTGGGCCCGATTACGCGCGCGCAGACGGTCCGAGCGCTTGGCCTCTCCCGCGCTGGCGGCGATCTTATGGCACGCACGCTCGCGACCACCGGCCTGGTGAGGCTTGAACATGGCGGCCGGATCGTACCGGCCAACAGAGCCAGCCCGGATCGTTCACTCGAGCGCCTTGACCAGATCTCGCTCGGAACGGCGGTTACGGCGATCGACAAAAGCATGGCCGAGATTGATCGGCTGCTCGCTCGGATGGCAACCTGATACCGTTCTTCGGCTGCGAGCGACTCAGCTACTCCACGGGGGCGCTTCAACGCGGCGGGTGCCGAACCAGCGATGTCGACGACACCAATGATTAACTCAACTTGGTTATTAACCTAGCCATCACGCTGCGATAGCGAACGTATCGCTGTAAATGTATGCTCCTTGGCCGCTATGTACGTACGGATCGGCGGGGTTTGGGAGTGGGATCGTAAGGGATGGCTTTAGGTGTGGGTAAGCGGAATGGCTCGCGGTTGGGCGAGGCGGTCTCTCGCTATCGGACAGCGTTCTGGACTGTCGCACTATTAAGCGTGGTGCTTAACGTGTTGCTGCTCGGCGGTTCGATCTACATGATGCTCGTTTATGACTCGGTGCTTCCGAGCCATAGTCTGCCGACGCTGTTTAGCCTGCTAGCGATGATCGCGGTGGTTTACCTGTTCCAGGCGATCTTCGACGTAACCCGCACCCGCATCCTGTCTGACGTTGGCAGCGCCTTAAGCCGGGAACTTGCGCCGGAGGTGCAGCGGGTGATCTCGGATGCGGCGCTGCTCGGCAACCGGCAGATCGGTGATGGCCTCATCCCGATGCGCGATCTCGATCAAGTGCGCAGCTTTCTGGCGAGCGGCGGGCCGGCGGCGCTGATTGATTTGCCATGGATCCTATTCTTCCTCGGCATCCTATTCCTGCTTCACTACTGGCTCGGGGTGACGGCGTTGATTGGCGCGGCCGTGCTGATCGCGCTTACCATTCTCACCGACCGGAAGACGCGCGAGCCGATCAGCAAGATGTCGCAGATCTCTGCCGAGCGCGCAGGGCTCGCTGAATCAAACGTCCGCCATGCCGAGATTCTAACGGCACTCGGCATGCGTAACCGGATGCGCGAGCGCTGGCTGACGGTTAACGACGCACATCTCACCGCCAATGAACGGATGAGCCGCATCGTCGGTCTGCTCGGCGGGGTCAGCAGGACCTTCCGCATGCTACTCCAGTCAGTGATCCTCACCGTCGGGGCGCTGCTGGTGATCGAGGGCAAAGCGTCCGGCGGCGTCATCTTCGCCTCCTCGATCCTGTCGAGCCGAGCGCTGGCGCCGGTTGACGCTGCGATCACCAATTGGCGTGGCTTCGCGCAGGCGCGCCTCGGCTGGCGGCGAATCAATGAGCTCCTGACCCGTACGCTGAGCGAGAACGCCATCGTCACCATCTTACCACCGCCCACGCGTGAGCTTGCGGTACAATCGCTGGTCGTCGCCCCCCCAGGCACGCAGCACATCACCGCGCAGAATGCCGATTTCACGCTGAAGGCAGGCGAAGCGCTTGGCATCATTGGGCCTAGTGCCGCAGGCAAGACCTCGCTTGGGCGCGCCTTGATCGGCGTGTGGCGACCGTTGCGCGGCGCAGTGCGGCTGGACGGCGCGACGCTAGATCAATGGGAGCCCGACGCACTTGGCAGATCCATCGGCTATCTGCCGCAGACTGTCGAATTACTCGAAGGAACGGTGGCCGAGAACATCGCCCGCTTCGACCCCGAATCCGATTCGGCGGCGGTAATCGCGGCGGCCGCGGTAGCGGGCGTGCACGACATGATCGTGCAGCTGCCCGGTGGCTATGACGCGACTGTTGGTGCGGACGGATCGCAGCTTTCGGCCGGGCAGCGTCAGCGCATCGGGCTTGCCCGCGCGCTGTATAAGGATCCGTTTCTAGTCCTGCTTGACGAACCCAATTCGAACCTTGATACGGCTGGCGAGGCCGCGCTGGAGAAGGCGGTCGCTGCCATCCGCGCTCGCGGCGGGATCGCGGTGGTGATCGCGCATCGTCCCTCTGTGCTGGCGCAAGTCAGCCATGTCTGCTTTATGCGTGACAGCCGCGTCGAGGCGTTCGGCCCACGCGACCAAGTAATGGAGAAGATCACCACCAAACCGGTGCCGCTGCGCGCGCCCCGCGCGCCGGGCGGCCCCGGCCCCGTTGCCGTGAAGGAGGCCTGAGCGATGGCGACCAACCTGCCCGCAATCTTGGCTGACAACGGTGGTCAAGTGCTCGACCGCTACGATCCCGAGCGCACCATTGCCGCCCGGCTGCGCTTCTCGCTGATCGCGATCGCGGTGCTCGTGCTTGGCTTCGGTGGCGCCATGGTATTTGTACCAATCGGCGGCGCGGTAGTGGGCGGCGGCCAGGTCGGGGTCGAATCACGGGTCAAGCGCGTCGCCCACCCTACTGGGGGAATCATCTCGGCGATCTACGTGCAGAACGGTGATCATGTGAACAAGGGCGACGTCTTGATGCGCCTCGACGATCAGGTCTCGGGTACCCAGTCTGCTCTGTCGTCACTCACCGTCGACCAGTTGATGGCGCAGCGTGCGCGGCTAGAGGCCGAGCGGCTTGGCGTCGCCTCGATCGGCTTCCCGCCCGAACTGCGCGCGCGCACCGATGCCGGCGCACGGAAAGCGATGGCTGACGAAGAGAAAATGTTCCGTATTCGCCAATCCGAGCAGGGCGGGATGCGCGCCCAACTTTCTGCACGGGTGGCGCAGTATCGCAAGCAGATCGACGGCTATCAGGCGCAGATCGGCGCGCTCCGGAAGCAAGCGGCACTGATCGAGCCCGAGCGCGCGAGTGTGAAGGAACTGTGGGACAAGAACCTCGTTACGATCAGCCGCCTCAACCAGATCGAGCGCACCAGCGTGGACATGCAGGGCTCGATTGCCTCGCTACAGGCGCAGATCGCGCAGACCGCAGCGCGTATCACCGAGGCGAACGAGCAGCTGATCCAGCTGGGCGAGACGCGCCGGGCCGATGCCGGCACCCAGCTCGCTACAATCAATGGCTCGCTTAATCAGGAGCAGATGCGCAATGTCAACGCCACTGACCTGCACGAGCGCAGTGTAATTCGCGCGCCTTATTCCGGCACGGTTGACAAAGTCGCCTTTGCCACGATCGGCGACGTAGTGAGGCCAGCCGAGACGATTATGGAGGTGGTGCCCGATCACGATCGGCTGCTGGTGGAGGCGATGGTGAGCCCCACCGACATCGACCAGATCGCTAACGGCCAGCATGCACGCATCCGATTCACCGCGTTCAACTCCACCGCCACGCCCGAGATCGCGGGGACGGTGACGTTCGTGGCGCCGGAACGGACCACCGATCAGGAGACTCGCCAGAGCTATTATGCCGTGCGCGTTGCGGTGGATGTACGCGACATCGCCCGTTGGCCCGAACTGAAGCTTCGCCCCGGCATGCCCGCCGAGATCTATATCGAGACCGGCAGCCGTTCGATGCTGAGCTACATCACCAAGCCGCTACGCGACCAGTTCGCCCGCGCTTTCCGCGACAATTGAGATAGGACGCAAAATGAGCCGCCGTCCGCGAAGTATGACCCTGCTGCTCGGCTGGGTGTGCTGCCTGCCGGCGCACGCGGTGGCGCAGGTGCCGCAGGAAAGGCCCGCGCCGCCGCCAGCGACCGGCGACCACGCCGCGCTTCAGGCAACCCCACCCATGCAGCCGGAACCTACCGCCGCGCCATCGATCGCAGCACTGCCGCCGGCATCGGCCGGGCGCGAGCGAGCCAGTCCTGCCTATCTACCCGACGGTGGCGGCGCGCTAGCAGGCCTGCCCTATGACCGCAATGCGCCCATGTTTGCCCGCGCTGCGCCGATCCGCACCCTCGCCGAGGCCATTACCCTCGCCTACCGCACCAATCCCCAGCTTCTCTCTGCTCGAGCGGATGCGCGTTCGGTCGACTATCGCATCCCCCAGGCGCGCGCCGCCTTTGGTCCATCGCTGAACGCGACCGGCGCCTACACCTTTACGCGGGTTCGCACGGAAACCGCGCCGGGCAGCTTTACCGGCGCGCAAGGATGGATGAGCACCGCCGCGCTGGTGCTGAACCAGCCGCTGTTCACCTTCGGACGCAACGCGGCGAACGCGACCGGCGCGGTTGCCGCCTCCGAACTGCAACGCGACGTGTTGCGCCTTACCGAGGCGCAAATTCTCTCAAACGTCGTCACCGCCTATGTCTCTGTGCTGCGAGACGCCGCAGCGGTGACAATCGCGCGCGAGAATCTCGCGCTGCTCGAACGGCAGCTCGACGACAATAGTCGGCGCTACGCGGCGCGCGACCTTACCCAGACTGACCTTGAACAAACGCGCACCCGGGTCGAGTTTGGCCGCGCGCAGCTGTTGCAGGCGGAAGGCAATCTCGGTGTCTCGCAAAAGCAATTTCTGCAATTCGTCGGCGCGCCGCCGGGGGAGCTCGCCGCGCCCGATCTAATCGACGTGCGCTTCGCTACGCTTGCCGCTGCTTACGCCTACGGCGAGGCAAACAGCGCCCTTATCCGCGCCGCGCAGGCGCGCGAGCGAGTTTCGCGCGCGGCCGTCGCGGCGGCGCGGGCGGACTATCTGCCGCGCGTCGATCTGCGCGGCACCGCTGATTACGGCTCGGTGTCGCCGTTCAATGACAGGCTGCGCGCCACCCAGCTCGTCGGCCAGGTAGTACTGACCCAGGCGCTTGTTGATTCGGGTCTGCGCCGTGCCCGCGTCGGCGAGGCACGCGAGGCGAACCAGTCCGATTGGCGGTTGGTGGACATGGCGCTGCGTGACACGCGACAGGCGATCGGCAGCGCGTGGGATCAGCTCGCTGCGACGCGCACCTCGCTGGCCAATTATCGCGCCGCTATCGACGCGGCGGATCGCGCCTATCAAGGCGCCGTACTCCAACAGCGTGCCGGCGATCGCAGCACGTTGGACGTGCTCGACCTCGCGCGTGACCTGCTGACCGTACGCACTAGCTACAACACGGCGCTGGCGAATGAATATATCGCGCGTGCCAGCCTGCTTGCCGCCGCCGGGCTGCTGGAAGCACCACTGATCCTGACGGGTCTCACCGCTTACGATGCCGGTGCGCATACCGCGCGCGTGCGCGACAATGGCGACATCCCGCTGTTAACTCCGCTCCTTTCCGCGGTGGACGGCGTGACCAACCCTAACCTGCGCCGCGAACGCCCCTCCCGCGACGACAGCGCCGCGCAGGCGCTCGACCAGGCGCTCCCGCTGCCGCCCAACACGGACTTTCGGGGCAATTGACGTTTCGGTGCGAGCCGCCAGCCAGGCTGGCAAAAGCGGTTGGATTTAATACCTACAATATGGTCGTTTGCGAGTTAACATCGCCGCTTCTCAGCCGAGGCTGCGATTATTGCCCACGATCGCGCAACACGTTGAGTAGAAAAAGACCGTTGCCGAGGATGTAGCGACGGGCCAGTCGCCGTGGTTCTAAGGCCAATCTGAACAACCATTCGAGACGAAGTCGGCGAATCCAAATGGGCGCACGCGGTACTTGACCGGCGGCGAAGTCGAGGAAGGCGCCGATGCACATTAGCGCGGCGCCGGTCGTAAGCCCGTGATTGGCTGCCCACAGTTCTTGGCGCGGCTGGCCCATGCCGACGAGAATCAAGTCAGCGTTTGCCGCATGAACCGCCGCCGCAACTGCGGCGTCTTCGGCTGGCGGGAAGAAGCCGTCACGCACGCCAACTACCCGGTGGTGCGGAAAACGGGCCTCAAGCGCCGCGGCCGCCTTCTCTGCCACGCCCGCCGGGCTGCCAAGAAGGTAGAGGGCCAGTGGCCGCTCGCAGGCTGCCAGCACGGCGGGCGTAAAGTCGGTGCCGTTCAGGTTGGCCGGGAAGGGCGAACCGTGGAGCAATCGGCCAGCGAGGTCTAGCCCGATCCCGTCGTTGAGTACCAGCGCGCCGGCCATGGCGCGGGCGAACCCTGGGTCGCGTCTGGCGAGATTGACGCTATGGGAGTTGCAGAAGGCGACGGTGCCGGACCGCGCCTCGATCATCTGCAGTGCCAGCGCGAGCGCTTGCGGGTAGGGGAGCGCGGCGACATTTATCGGGCCGATCCGGCGCTTTACCCCAAGGCTTGCCGCCGGCATTTCCTGCACGTCTGACACTCCTGTTAACCTCTGTCGAAAAGCAAGCCGCAGGGGTTCTGCGTCATCAATAGGAAAATAGACGTCTGACCAGATTTCAGGAACGGAAAAACGATATGCTAGGCGTAAATCTGTCAGGTGCTGAGTTCGGAAACGGTAACAAATACGGTTACGACTACGCGTATCCGACGTTCAAGGACCTCTCCTTCTATGCCAGTCAGGGGATCGATATGGTCCGCGTACCGGTAAAGTGGGAGCGGCTGCAGCCCACGTTAGGCGGCGCGCTGGACGCGACTGAACTCGCTCGGCTGAAGACGTTCCTCGACAAAGCCGAACAGGCGGGTGTGCAGGTTATCGTCGACCTGCACAATTTTGGCACCTACGATGGTAAGGTGATCGGCTCGGCGACGACTCCGATCGCCAGCTTTGCCGACTTTTGGTCTAAGTTGGCCGGCGCGATCGGCGACAAGCCTGCGGTCATGGGTTACGACATCATGAACGAACCTCACGGCATGCCAACCGACATGACGTGGCCAGAGGCGGCGCAAGCGGCGACCGACGCGATCCGAAAGTTGGGCGACACGCACAGCGTCTTCGTGGAAGGCGAGCACTGGGCTGGGGCTGCTAACTGGACGGCCAATAACCCCTATCTAGACGTGAAGGACGCGCTGAACCGAGTCGTCTACGAGGCGCACGTCTACTTCGACGACAATGGCTCCGGTACCTACAAGGGTAGCTATGACCAGGAGGGCGCCTATGCCGACATTGGCGCGCAGAAGCTTCGGAGCTTCATCGGTTGGCTCAATGACCACAATGCGCAAGGTTTCATCGGCGAATTCTCGGTGCCGAGCGACGACCCGCGCTGGCAGGTGGTGCTGGACCGCTTCCTCCAGGTGATGGAGGAAAATGAGCTGTCAGGCACCTATTGGGGTGCTGGATCGATGTTCAACGGCTACGACATGGGGTTGATCGACAAGAAGGGTCAACCGACCCCGTCGATGGCCACGCTTGTGAAGCACGTGGTCGGCAGCGCCGACATCGAGCTGGGCTTCGAAGGCCCGGTCGGCGCGGTCGCCGGCACTGCGTTGACCGGCGATGCGAAGGCCAACGCGCTGAAGGGCAGCGACGGCGCTGACCTGCTCGACGGCGGGGCAGGCGCCGACACGATGACCGGCGGCAAGGGCGACGATCGCTATTTCGTCGACCACGCCGGCGACGCGGTGGTAGAGCACCGGGCGGGCGGAGTGGACACGGTCAATGCTTCTGTCAGCTACGTGCTGGGCGACTTTGTCGAGAATCTCTTGCTGACCGACCAGGCGGCGAACGGCACCGGCAACGCGATGGACAATGCTATCACCGGCAACGCGTTGGCCAACACGCTCATTGGCATGGCCGGCGACGATTGGTTGGACGGCGGCGTAGGGGCCGACCGGCTGGAGGGCGGCAACGGCAACGACAACTTCATCGTCGACCACGTCGGCGACGTGGTGGTGGAGGCGGCCAAGGCCGGCACCGACACGGTGCGCGCTTCGCTGACGTGGACCCTGGGCGCCAACCTAGAGAAGCTGGTGCTGACTGGCGCGGCAATGATCGACGGCACCGGCAACACAGCCGACAACGCGCTGACCGGCAACGAGGCGGCCAACCAGCTGTGGGGCAAGGACGGAGACGACGTCATCTTTGGTGGCGGTGGCGATGACCGAATCGATGGCGGCTCTGATGACGACCGAATCGATGGCGGCGCAGGTGCCGACTTGATCTTTGGTCGCACTGGACGTGATTGGCTGACCGGGGGGGTAGGCAAGGATGTCTTCGCCTACTTTGAGGCAGCTGAGTCGAAGTCTAACGCGCCGGATCGAATCATGGATTTCACGGTAGGCGAGGACCGAGTTGACCTGTCGCGGATCGACGCCAGCACCAAGCGCGGCGGCGACCAGGCTTTCACGCTGATTGGCACCGATGCTTTTTCTAATACGGCGGGAGAGTTGCGCTACGAGGCACGCGACGGATACACGATAATCCAGGGCGACCGGAACGGCGATGGCGTTGCCGACTTCGCCGTCCGGCTGGAGAACTTCACTGGCAGCCTGCACGCAAACGACTTTCTCCTCTGACCGGCGCTTCGGTGCCACCTCTGATCGTGTTGGAAGCAGGTATAGTCGGATCGCATCGGGCGAATATTCGAGTTCGCACGCAATCTCCCGCGCCTTTTACCGTGCTTCGCCAAAACCCGAAACTCCATCACTATTCGGGCCTCCCAAGCAGGACACCACAATATCGACCAGGTCAGATTTCAAGCGGACGCTGACGGAACCCGGCCTTAATACCTTGATTGCCTAGGGGAATTGCGGAAGCTCGCGTGCCGGTGGAGGACGAGGTGAGTGAATACCGAGCGGCCATACGACGCTCGTACGAGCGATCGAGGCGAAGGAGGGCTCGTTCATGTCGAGTAGCGACGTCGCAAGAGCGACGAGTAGGAGCTGGCGAACGGTATCCCTTCGGCGGGGGCCGCTTGAGCGATGAGGCGTGTTCGTTGAGGTAGCACTGGTGCAAAGTATGCATCCGCGGAAGGCCGCGTGACGCATCAGCCTTCCTGCATGAAGTCTGACCGACGCTGGTCGAGAAGCTCCTCGAGATAGTCGAGACCGTATCGAGTGAAGGCGGTTGTGGACTCAGCGTCGCCGTCGAGGCTGTCGATGACGCTAAGGCAGCCGTCTTCGGGGGCCATCTCCTCGGCGAGTTCCTCGACCACTTCGATGTCGACGCCGAAGTGCCTCGCGGCATAGCGAGCGGTGAACACCATTGACGGGGCCGCCATCAGGCGGCCTCTGCGACCTGGATCCGGGGTTTCCAGTTCCAGGGCAACAGCTCATCGAGGCGGGTGGCGGGATGGTCGGCTATGCGCGCGAGCACGTCGGCGAGCCAGGCCTGCGGATCGACGTCGCTCAGGCGAGCGGTCTGGATGAGCGTGTAGAGGACAGCGGCGCGCTGACCGCCTCGGTCGGATCCGCAGAACAGCCAGGCCTTTCGACCGAGGGGGACGCAGCGAAGGGCGCGTTCGGCGGCGTTGTTGGTGAGGCAGACCCGGCCATCGTCGAGGAAGCGCGTGAACGCTTCCCAGCGGCGCAGCATGTAGTTGATGGCTCTGGTGAGGTCGTGGTTGCGCGATAGCTCTGCCCGCTGTGCGGTGAGCCAGGTGTGGAGCTCGGCCATCAGCGGGGTGCTGAATTCCCGGCGTACCGCGAGCCGGTCGGCGGCGGGCTTGCCATTGATGGTGCGCTCGATGTCGAACAGCGCGTCGAGCCGCTTCACCGCCTCGAGAGCGATGGGGTAGATCATGCCGGTCCGCTCGCCGCGGCTCTTCTTGCGGGCGGCGCCCTCGACGTCGGCGAGTTCGAAGAACTTGCGCCGGGCGTGCGCGAAGCAGCCGGCCTCGAGCACCGGACCAAGCGTGCGGCCGTTGCGGTACAGCTCGCCGTAGCCGCCATAGGCGTCGGCCTGGAAGATGCCCGACCACGACGCGAGATGCGCCTGCGGGTGCTCGCCGCGTCGGTCGCGCGAGTAGTGGAAGAGCGCCGCCGGCGGGTCGGTGCCGGCAAAGGGTGTGTCGTCGCGGACATAAACCCACAGCCGAGCGACATCGGTCTTGCCCTTGGCCATGACCGGCACGGTGGTGTCGTCGCCATGCAATCGATCGGCGGCCAGGACTTGAGCCTCGATGCGTCGATAGAGCGGCATCAGCGCGAAAGCGGCGGCACCGACCTGGTCGGCAAGCGTCGAGACGCTGAGCGGCACGCCTTCGCGCGCGAACCGCTCGGCCTGGCGGTTGAGCGGCTGGTGCTGCCCGTACTTCTCGAACAGCAGCATGGCGAGGAAGCTGGGACCGCACCACCCGCGCGGCACGACGTGGAACGGCGCGGGCGGCTGGCTGATGGTCTGGCAGTCGCGGCACGAGACCTTCTCGCGCACGGTCTGGACGACTTTCCACGCTCGCGGGATCACCTCGAGCGTCTCGGTCACGTCCTCGCCGAGCTTCGACAGGCGCGAGCCGCCGCAGGCGGGACACGAGCACGGTGCGGGGATGACGACACGCTCGCGCGGCAGGTGCTCGGGGAACGGCTTCCTGACAGGCCGCTTGCGCTCGAACGGGGTGACGCTGGTGCTGGCGGCGGCAATTTCGGCGGCGGACGTGCCCTCGCTGGCGTCCGCCTCGAGATCCTCGAGCTGGAGCTCCATCTGCTCGAGCAGCCGGCGGCTGCGCTCGGCGCTGGGACCATATTGCTCGCGCCTGAGCTTCGCGATCTGCAGCTTGAGATGCGCGATGACCGCTTCGATGGCGCTCTCGCGGGCGACGGCATTGGCGGCGCGCGCTTCCGCTTCATCAGCGCGCTGAAGGGCCGCCGCGAGCAGCGCCTTCAGCGCATCGACGTCGTCCGGAAGGGGCGAAACGGCCGTTGCCATGAGCGAGAGTGAATCATCCTCGGCTTCCTCGCGCAAGGCGATAATGGCTTATCCGGCGCTTGCCGGGCGCCAGCTGTACTGTGGGTTCCGCCAGTCGATACCCTCAAGCAGGCAGGCCAGCTGAGAGCTCGTCAGCGACACGATGCCATCCTTCGCCGAAGGCCACACGAACCGTCCCTTCTCCAACCGTTTCGCGTAGAGGGACATGCCCACGCCATCGTGCCAGATGATCTTCACCAGCGCTCCGGCGCGGCCGCGAAACACGTAGAGATCGCCGCCATGCGGATCGCGCTTCAGGCTCTGCTGGACCAGCAATGCCAGCCCCTGCATCCCCTTCCTCATGTCCGTGTGGCCCATCGCAATCCACACCCGCGCGCTCGAAGGGATCACCGCAAAGCCTTCAGCGCCGCAGCCACCATGGCTGATGACGCCGACGCAAAAATGCTTATCCGTCGCCCCCGTGCCAGATCGACCACCATCACCGGCGACAACAGGTCCGGACAGGCTGATCGCTCGTCGTCCAGCATGACCGCTTCGACGAAGCCCGGCTCGGGCGTTCCGGCCGTCGCCGCCTCGGCGTTCGCCTCGCACAGCTTGCGCCGCCATGTGTAGATCAGCGCCGTCGAGACATCGTATCGGCGCGCCACCTGCGTTACGACCGCCCCCGGCGAGAACGCCTCGCTCAGGATCTGCAGACGCTCCTCGTCGCTCCACCGCCGACGCCGCTCAACCTCCGAATAGACCGCGACCTGCCCCATCCACCGCTCCTGAGTGCACGCTAAAGAGCGCGCTTGAGCGTGCTGTTAAGACTGGTGCCCGCCGCACCGGCAAGGCGCGTCCCGCCGGACGGATACGGTGCAAACGCCGGTGTTTGCATCGGTGTTAGCGACGGTGCGATGAGCCAGGTGACGGTGATCTCGGGTGCGGAGCGCAGGCGCCCCTGGACGGACGATCAAAAGCGGGCGTTGATGGCGGCGGCGTTTGCGCCGGGGGCGAAGGTTTCCCAGGTCGCGGCGCAAGCGGATATTCGACCGAGCCAGATCTATCGCTGGCGCCGGGATCTCGCAGTGTCGGACGCGCAGCTCGTCCCTGTCGTCGTGACCGGTCGCGCCGAGGTGCCCGACCGGGGGGGCGGCGCTGTTGATCGAGCTGAGGGATGCGACGGTGCATGTCATGGCGGATGCGCCGGCGGCACTGGTCACGGCGACGATGCGAGCGCTTCGCCGATGAAGCCCGTTCCGAGCGAGGTGTCAATGGCACTGTAATTTTTCCCGGAACGGGCGAAGTAAAATTCCCCACTTTGCGGATGCGCTGTCAGGCGGGTCGAGGTCCGGCGCCTCCTGGAGGTCGACCGCGCCGTCTGGGTTCGCTCGGCGGGGTTGGGGTTATCAGGGCGGTCGAGCGAACATGCTCGGGGAGCAGATCGGCGTGACGGCGCAGGCGGTAGCTGGAGCCGTCGATCTGGATGACGATGGCGTGGTGGAGCAGGCGGTCGAGCAGCGCGGTCGCGACGACGGGGCTACCGAAGATTTCGCCCCATTCGGCAAAGCCGCGGTTGGACGTGAGGATCATGGCGCCCTTTTCGTAGCGGGCGTTGACCAGCTTGCGGATTCCGACGATCGCGCGCAGCCATTCCAATATGATGGTGCGCAGCATTCCGACATGATCGCGATCAGGAGCGAGCATTCGGTCGAGGTGAAATTGGTGGCATCGACAGGTGCCTGCGTCAATCGTTGAGGATGGGTTTCGCGCGGCGCAGGCTATCACCTGTGAGTTCGATCCGATGGGCGTTGTGAACGAGGCGGTCGAGGATCGCGTCGGCGTAGGTGGGACTGTCAGGAATTTTGTGCGGGAGGCCATAGGATGGGATGGAAGGG
>CAXTTP010000024.1:4279-18530 GCA_964247195.1 uncultured Sphingomonadaceae bacterium | reverse complement strand
ATCCGTCGCGCATCGACTGCGGCACGGCGGCGATCGAATCGTCCGCCATCGACGAGACGAACGGGATGATCATGATCCCCATCACCAGCCCGGCGGCGAGCGCGGATTCAGACGACGCACCGGGAATGTGGAGCGCGGCGGCGAAGTCGCGGATGTGCGGCGCGACCGTCAGTGCCGCGAAATAGCCGTAGACGACGGTCGGCACGCCGGCGAGAATCTCAAGGATCGGCTTCATCCAGCGGCGCGTGCGCGGATGGGCGTATTGGGTGAGGTAGATCGCGCTCATCAGCCCGAGCGGGATCGCCACGACCATGGCGATGATCGCGCCGATGAATACCGTGCCCCAGAACAGCGGCACCGCCCCGAACGCGCCCGACGAGCCGACCTGATCGGCACGGATCGCGGTCTGCGGGCTCCACACCGTCCCGAACAGGAACTCGATCGGCGAGACACGGCCGAAGAAGCGCAACGATTCCAGCAGGAGCGACGCGACGATGCCCAGTGTCGTCAGGACCGCGATCAGCGAGGCGAGCAGCAGCGCACCCATCACCACGCGCTCGACGCGGGTCCGCGCCCGGAACGCGGGGGTGAGCCGGGTCAGCGCCCAGGCACTGCCGGCGAACGCGATCAGCAGGGTGGCGATTAGGCCGAGCAGGCCATAGCGGCCGGCGGCAACGCGATAGGTCGGCAGCAGCGCCTGCGACTGCGGGTTGAAGCCGGTCTGGATCGTGCCGTCGGCAAGGTCGCTGACCTCGGCGAGGACCGCGGCGCGCTCCATCGGCGCGGCCGGCAGCGAGGCGGCGGCAGGATCGGCGAGCGTCGCGCCGGTGACCAGCGCGGGCAGGGCGACGCTCCAGACCGCGAGGAAGGCGAGCGCCGGCAACACCGCCCACAATGCGACGTACCAGCCGTGATAATTGGGCAGCGAGTGGCGGCGATCCGCGCCGGTCGCGGCGAACCGGAGCGCCCGGGCGCGGCCGACGAACCAGCCGACCGCACCGAGCGCGACGACCAGAAACAGGATGGCGGAGATCGACACGGGCGCTCAGGCCCCGATCGCGGTCAGGCGCGGCATCATTCGAGTCCCGTGCCGTCGATCACCGGCAGCTTCGCGGCGGTGTCCGCATTCTTCGCGCGCACCTCGTCCGGCGCGGCAATGAGCCCGCGGCGCACCAGATAGCCGTCCGGCCCCCAGGCGCCCGCATATTCGGCGACGAACTGGCGGAGCCCCGGCACAGCGCTGATGTGCGCCTGCTTGACGTAGATGAAGAGCGGCCGGGCGCCGGGATATTTGTAGCTGGCGATGCTGTCATAGGTCGGCACCACGCCATCGATGGCGATGCCGCGGATCTTGTCCTTGTTCTCGTCGAGGAAGCTGTAGCCGAAGATGCCGACCGCATCGGGATTGGCGGAGAGCTTCTGAACGATCAGATTGTCGTTCTCGCCCGATTCGACATAAACGCCGTCCTCGCGGATCTTGGTGCAGACCGCCTTGAACCGGTCGGCATCCTTGTCCTTCAGAGCCTTGGTTGCCGGGTCGGCGGAGCAGCCCTTGTCGAGGATCAGCTCGGCGAAGGCGTCGCGGGTGCCGCTGGTCGGCGGCGGCCCGTAGACCTTGATCGCGACGGGCGGCAGCGCAGGGTCGACGTCGGCCCAGGTCTTCGCGGTCTGGGGCTTGCCGTAGGGCGTGGCGGCGAGCGCCTTGTAGAGATCGGCCGGCGTCAGCGCGAAGCTTGCGCCCTGCTTGCTCTCGGCGATGGCGATGCCGTCGATACCGACCTGGATCTCGACGATGCCGGAGACGCCGTTCTTCCTGCAATCGGCGAACTCGGACTGCTTGATCCGGCGGGAGGCATCCTCGACGTCGGGGAACTGCGCGCCGACGCCCGCGCAGAACAGCTTCATGCCGCCACCCGTGCCGGTCGATTCGACGATCGGCGCCTTGAAGCCGGCATTCTTGCGCGCGAACTGCTCGGCGACGGCGGTGGTGAACGGATAGACGGTCGACGAGCCGACGATGCGGATCTGGTCGCGCGCACCGCCGGCCGCGCCCTGCTTGCCCTGCTGCCCGCAGGCGGCGAGGGCAGCCGACAGGGCCAGGAGAGCGATCGTCGATCTGTGCTGCATGTTCATCTCCAACCGCGGCTAGCGCCGTTCGAGTCGCTCTGTGTGACGATTGCGTGACACTTCTATGACAGCGACACCGTTGCCGGCAGGAGAACGGTCACGCGCGTACCGCGGCCGAGCGCGCTGTCGATGTCGAGACGGCCGCGATGCCGCTCGACGATATGCTTGACGATGGACAGGCCGAGGCCGGTGCCGCCGAGCGACCGGCTGCGGCTCGCATCGACGCGGTAGAAGCGCTCGGTGAGCCGGGGGATATGCTCGGGGGCGATGCCGTCGCCTTCGTCCTCGACGACGATCCGGACCATGCCGTCGCTCGTGCGATCGAGCGCGACGTGGATCGGCGTACCCGCG
This sequence comes from uncultured Sphingomonadaceae bacterium, assembly GCA_964247195.1. Lineage (GTDB taxonomy): Bacteria > Pseudomonadota > Alphaproteobacteria > Sphingomonadales > Sphingomonadaceae > JAQGLK01. The sequence goes on along the minus strand of CAXTTP010000024.1, from coordinate 16,052 downwards.
CGGCCATATTTCGCGGCATTGCCGATGAGGTTGTGGAGGAGCTGGGAGAGCTGGGCGCGGTCGCCCTGCACCGCCGGCAACGCATCCGCCGGGCTGACGACGATGCGGCCCGCCTCGGCGACGAGGTTGGTCCGCAACGCGCCGCGCACCTCCTCGACGAGCGGTGGAAGCGCGACGGCGCTCTGCGGCGCGCTATACTTGTCCGCCTCGATGCGCGAGAGCGACATCAGGTCCTCGATCAGGCGCTGCATCCGCTTGGCCTCGCCGAACATTATCTTCAGGAAGCGCGAGCGCGTGGCCGCGTCTTCGCCGGCATCCTCCAGCGTCTCGATGTAGCCGAGCAGGGTGGCCAGCGGTGTGCGCAGCTCGTGGCTGGCATTGGCGACGAAATCGACCCGCATTCGCTCGATCGCGTAGGCGCCGGTGCGATCGCCGAGCCGGACCATGCGCCAGCCGGCGCCGAGCGGGTGGACGACCATTTCCCAGCGCCGCTCGCGCGTGCCGATCCCGACCAGCTCGATCGGCGCGGCTTCGCGCGCCTCGATCATGCCCGCTCCGGTCAGCCGCTCGGCGGCGGCCGGATGGCGGATCGCGAGCCGCACGTCGCCGCCGACAATGTGCGCGCCGAGCAGCGCGCGCGCTGCAGCGTTGGCCCGGACCACCGTCTGGCCCGCGATCAGCAAGACAGGATCGGCGAGCGCCTCGATGAGCTCGCCGGCGCCGACCTCCGGCGCGGGATCGGGCGCTGGCGGAGGTTGGGCCGGTGGCGATGGCTCGCTCCGCACCGGCTCTGCCGCCACCACCGCAAGCACTCCGGCGATTCCGCCCAACATCGCCGCGACGAAAGCCGGCGCGCCGATGCCAGCGGCGAGCGCCGACACCGCGCCCGCAGCGATGAGCGCGATCGGCGATCGTGCCAGAATGGACCAGAGCATGTCGCGGCATCCTATCGCCTGCCGCCGCCGTCCGCCACCGCTCGCCTTCCGGAACCTTTACGATTATGTAAGCCCGCCCGGTGCACATGAGCGGACGATGAGCGAAGAGCGCGACGAGACAAGCGAGCCACAGGATGCCGCGCCGACCCGGCGGCGGCTGCTGATGCTCGGCGCCGTCTCGGCCTCCGCAGTCGTGACGATCCGCCCCGCGCTGGCGCGGACCGGCGTCTCCATCCTGAACTGCGAGATCCCGGTGCCGGACGTTGCCAGGGCCGGGAACTGGATCGATGCCGACGGCAAGCTCGTGCCGCCGACCACCGCCGGCGCGTTCGAGTCGCCCGGCCGAGCGCTGACCGGCGAGGAGGTGCGCCAGGCGATCCGTTCCGGCACGCCCTATCGCGGCGTCAGCTACGAGGCGAGCCAAGCGTACACCAACTATATCCGCCGGCTCCAGCACGGCAATGGCGGCTTCACCTGCTACGCCTCGCTGCAGATGCCGCGCGCCTGAGCCGCGCGCGATGACGGCGCCGTGCTACCGGGCCGATCCGGCTGCGGATCGGCCGGAGATCACGCTCGACGGCGTGTCGATCCTCTACCATCGGCCTTCCGGCATCACCCATGTCGTGGCGTCGCCGGTGCCGGAGCTGCTTACCGCGCTGGAAGCGGGGCCGGCGGATGCCGCCGGCATCGTCGCGCGGCTGGCCGAACAGCACGACATTGCCGGCGAGGACGATCTGGTGGAGATCGTTGCCGCGCGTCTCGAGGAGCTCGCCGCGGCGGGGCTCGTCCGCCGCGCATGAGGCATGAGACGCGGCTGCGCGTCGGGCCGGTCGGCTTTCGCATCGGATCGCAGTGGCAGGAGCCGATAGCCGCGATCGAACGCCTCTATCGCGGCTATCCCCCGCCGGCCGGCGGTGTCGCCGACTTTACCGTGCGGCTGGAGCCGGAGCGGCCATGGCGGCGCTGGCTGCGACCGTCGATCGCGATCCATGGCGACTACATCCTGCCGGACGCGATGCCGCTTTCACTGGCCCACGGCGTGCTCGCCGCCGAAATGGGGATGAACCTGCAAATGGCGCTCGGCCAGCGCCGCTACCTGCTGCTTCACGCCTCGGCGGTGGAGCGCGACGGCCGCGCGCTGCTGATGACCGGCGAGTCGGGCGCGGGCAAGTCGACGCTGGCGGCGCTGCTTGGCGAGCGCGGCTGGCGGCTGATGGGCGACGAGTTCGCGCTCGTCGATCCCGCCACCGGTGCGATCCACGCCTTTCCGCGCGCGGTCAGCCTCAAGAACGAGGCGGTGGCGGTGATGACGGCGGAGGTCGGCGCCGATCGGCTCGGCCCGCTGCTTGCCGGCACGCCGAAGGGCGACATCCGTCACCTGCGCCCACGCGAGGACGCGATCGCGCGCATGGCGGAGCCGGCTGTACCCGCGCTGCTGCTGTTTCCCCGGTTCGGCTTCGCGAACGCGATCCGCCCGGTCGGTGCTGCGGAAGTGTTCGTGCGGCTGACCCAGGCGTCGACCAATTATGTCGCGATGGGGGAGGCGGGGTTCACCGCGCTCGGCGGCCTCGTCACGCGCACGCCGACCCGCGCCGTCGATTATCCCGACACCGCCAGCGCGGTCGCGACGGTCGAGCGACTGTGGGCGGAGATCGCCGCGTGAAAGACGCGCGCCTGCTGGTGCGCGCACTGGTCGACCCCGGCTCGACCGCGACGCTGGATGCGACCGAATGGATGGGGGTGATCGCCGCGGCGCGCGCCGAGCAGCTCGTCGGCAGCCTTGCCTTCCGACTTGAGGAGACGGCGCTTCCCCCGGCGGTGGCGGCCATACTCGCCGATGCGCGCCATTCGGCGGCGCAGGGCACGGTTCAGGCGATGTGGGAGGCGGAGATGGCCCGCCGCGCGCTCGCAGCCCTCGACGTGCCGGTCGTGCTGCTGAAGGGCTGCGCCTATGCCGCCGCGGGGCTGTCCCCGGCCGCGGGCCGGGCGATCGGCGACCTAGACATCTTGGTGGCGCGTGATGCGCTGCCGGCGGTCGAGGCGGCGCTGTTCGGCGCCGGCTGGGAATGGGTGAAGGAGGACGCCTATGACGACCTCTATTATCGCCGCTGGATGCACGAGCTGCCGCCGCTGATCCACCAGGATCGCGACCGGATGATCGACGTCCACCACACCATCCTGCCGCCGACCGCCCGCCAGACCCCGGACGCGGAAGCGTTGCTGGCCGACAGCCTTCTCCTCGCCAGCGGCCTGCGCATCCTGTCGCCGGCCGACATGATCGTCCATGCCGCTGCCCATCTCTTCGCCGATGGCGACCTGGCGGGCGGCCTGCGCAACCTCTGGGACATCGACCGGCTGGTGCGCACCTTCGCCGCCGAGCCCGGCTTCTGGCAAACCCTTGGCGAGCGCGCACGGCGGCACCAGCTGGGCGCGACGGCCGCCCTCAGCTTGCGGCTGGCCCGCTCCGTCTACGATACGCCGGTCGATCCGTCGCTCGCAGGATCGGGCGCGATGTCGGACGCGCTGTTCCGCCGCCGGCTGCTGGCGCGCGACGGCTGGGGACGGGAGCGCGACAAGCCGCTCCGCTTCGCCTTTTACATCCGCTCGCACTGGTTGAGGATGCCGCCGCTGATGCTGGCGCGGCACCTCTGGACGAAGGCGCGCAAGAGCCGCTGACGTCCGCGTCAGCGGTCTCCGAGCGACTCCAATGCCGGGATCAACTCGTCGAAATGGTCGATCAGCCGATCGGCGCCGAGTTCGGTGGCGGGCCGGTCGGAGAAGCCGAAGCTGACCGCAACGCAGGGCAAGCCGGCAGCGCGCGCGGTATCCGTGTCGGTGATCGAGTCGCCGACGAACGCCGCCGGCCCGCCACCGGCGCGCGCGATCGCCTCGAGCAGCGGAGCCGGATCGGGCTTGCGCACCGCGAGCGTATCGCCGCCGACGAGCGCCGCGAAGCGATCGTTCCAGCCGAACGCGTCGATCAGCTCGCGCGAGAGCGATTCGAGCTTGTTGGTGCAGACCGCCAGCTTGACGTCGCGCTCCGCCAGCGCATCGAGCGCCGCCTCCAGACCCGGGAAGGGGCGGCTGCCGTCGGCGATGTGGCGGCTGTAATAATCCAGGAATCGCGGAAAGCCCTCTTCGATCAGCTCGGGCGATACGGTTCCGGTCGCCGCGAAGCCCTTCTGGAGCAGCGCGCGGGCGCCGTGGCCGACCATGTGCCGCACCGACGCCTGCGCGATCGCCGGCCGGCCGAACTCGCCCAAGACATGGTTGAGCGCGGCGGTGAGGTCCGGCGCGGTATCGGCCAGCGTGCCGTCGAGATCGAAGGCGATTACCTGAAAATGAATTCCGCGCATGGCGGCGATGCTGTGCCCGCCGCGATATGGAATTGGCAAGCTTTCCGTGGCAGGGCGACGGCAAGATGGACAGCCGCCCTGCGCCCTTTGCCGCCGTGATCCTCGCCGCCGGCAAGGGCACGCGGATGAAGTCCGACCGGCACAAGGTGCTTCACGCCATCGCCGGGCGGCCGATGCTCGGCTTGCTCCTCGATAGCGTCGACGCGCTGCATCCGGCCGCCAAGGTGGTGGTGGTCGGCGCCGGTCGCGAGCAGGTCGAGCCCGTCGCGGCGCGGCATGACGCCGCGATTGCGGTGCAGGAGGCGCAGCTCGGCACCGGCCATGCGGTGCGCCAGGCCGAGCCGGCGCTGCACGGCTTCGCCGGCGACGTGCTGGTCCTCTACGGCGACGTGCCGATGGTCACGCCCGCGACGATGACGCGGATGCTGGAGCGGCTGCACGGCGCGGACGCGCCGGCCGCCGTCGTGCTCGGCTTCCGCCCGCCTGATCCGCTGCGTTACGGCCGCGTCCTCGCCGCCGCCGACGGCACGATCGAGAAGATGGTCGAGCACAAGGACGCGACCGTGGAGGAGCGGCGTGTCGAACTCTGCAATTCGGGCCTGCTGGCGATGCGCGCGACCGACCTGTGGGCGCTGCTCGCCCGCATCGGCAACGACAATGCGGCGGGCGAATATTACCTGCCGGACGTGGTGATGCTGGCGGCTGCCGACGGCCGCCGCTCGGCGGTGATCGAGGCGGCGGCCTGGGAGGTCGCCGGCATCAACAGCCGCGGCGAGCTGGCCGAGGTCGAGGCGGCCTGGCAGCAGCGGCGGCGTGCGGACGCGATGGCCGCCGGCGCGACGCTGGTCGCGCCCGAAACCGTCTGGTTCGCGCATGATACGGCGATCGGCCGGGACGTGACGATCGAGCCCAACGTCTTCTTCGGTCCGGGCGCCGCGATCGGCGATGGCGCGGTGATCCACGCCTTCAGCCATATTGAGGGCGCGACCATCGCGGCCCATGCCGAGATCGGACCGTTCGCGCGGCTGCGGCCGGGGGCCGAGATCGGCGTCCACGCCAAGGTCGGCAATTTCGTCGAGGTCAAGAAGGCGCGGCTCGGGCAGGGAGCGAAGATCAACCATTTGAGCTATGTCGGCGACGCCGAGATCGGCGCCGGCGCGAACATCGGCGCGGGCACGATCACCTGCAATTACGACGGATTCCTGAAATATCGCACGACGATCGGCGCGGGCGCGTTCATCGGCTCGAACAGCGCGCTGGTGGCGCCGGTGGCGATCGGCGCCGGCGCGATCGTCGCGGCGGGATCGGTGGTGACGCGCGACGTCGCCGCCGATGCGCTGGCGCTCGCACGCGGCCGCCAGGAGGAGAAGCCGGGCTGGGCGGCCAGGTTCCGGGCGCTGATGACGGCGAAGAAGAACAGCCGCTGAGGCGGCAGGCAAGGAACGGGCGCAATGTGCGGCATCATCGGCATCGTCGGCAAGGAGGAGGTCTGCGGGCGGCTGCTCGCGGGGCTGCGCCGGCTCGAATATCGGGGCTACGACTCCGCCGGCATCGCCACCGATCATGACGGCCGGATCGATCGCCGCCGCGCGCCGGGCAAGCTCGACAATCTGGCGCAGGTGCTCCGGCGGGACCCGCTCCCCGGCCACACCGGCATCGCCCACACCCGCTGGGCGACGCACGGCGCGCCGACCGAGGACAATGCCCACCCGCACGCGACCGGCGAGGTAGCGCTCGTCCACAACGGCATCATCGAGAACTTCAAGACGCTGCGCGAGGAACTGCAGGCGCGCGGCCGCACCTTCACCAGCCAGACCGATACCGAGGTCGTCGCCCATCTCGTCTCCGAGCAGGTCGAGCATGGCGTCGCGCCGCGTGCGGCGGTCGCCGCGGTACTTAAGCGGCTGAAGGGCGCGTTCGCGCTTGCGATCCTGTTCCGCGAGCATCCCGACCTGCTGATCGGCGCCCGGCTCGGCTCGCCGCTGGTGGTCGGCTACGGCGATGGCGAGACCTATCTCGGCTCGGACGCGCTGGCGCTGGCGCCGCTCACCCAGCGGATCTGCTACCTCGAGGAAGGCGACTGGGTCGTCGTCACCCGCGACGGCGCCGAGATCTACGATCGCGACGACCAGCCGGTCGAACGGCCGGTCACGATCTCGGGCGCGACCGACGTCGCGCTGACGAAGGGCAATCACCGCCACTTCATGCTCAAGGAGATCTACGAGCAGCCGATCGTCGTCGCGCAGACGCTGCGTTCCTATCTGCGCCGGCTGGAGGGCGAGGTGGCGCTGCCTGTCGACGACTTCGATCTGGAGGGCGTCCGCCGGGTGACGATCGTCGCCTGCGGCACCAGCTATTATGCCGGCCTCGTCGCCAAATACTGGTTCGAGCAGTTCGCCCGCGTGCCGGTCGACATCGATTTCGCGAGCGAATTCCGCTACCGCGAGCCGGTGCTCGAACCGGGCGGGCTCGCCCTGTTCATCAGCCAGTCGGGCGAGACCGCCGACACGCTGGCGGCGCTGCGCCACGCGCGTGCCGAGGGCCAGCGGATCGCGGTCGTCTGCAACGTGCCGACCTCGACGATGGCGCGCGAGGCCGACCTGCTGCTCGCTACGCACGCAGGGCCCGAGATCGGCGTCGCCTCGACCAAGGCGTTCACCTGTCAGCTGGCGGTGCTGGCGGCGCTGGCGGCGAACCTCGCGCGTGCCAAGGGGCGGCTGTCGCGCGAGGCGGAGCGCGTGCTCGTGCGGCACCTGTCCGAGGCACCGGCCTCGCTCAACGCCGCGCTTGCCTATGACGAGGCGATCCAGGAGATGGCGCACGTCATCGCCGGCGCGCGCGACGTCCTCTACCTCGGCCGCGGCCCGGATTACCCGCTGGCGCTGGAAGGCGCGCTCAAGCTCAAGGAAATCAGCTACATCCATGCGGAGGGCTATGCCGCCGGCGAGATGAAGCACGGGCCGATCGCGCTGATCGACGACAATGTGCCGGTGATCGTGATCGCGCCATCCGGTCCGCTCTTCGAGAAGACCGTGTCGAACATGCAGGAGGTGCAGGCGCGCGGCGGAAGGGTGGTGCTGATCTCGGACTATGACGGCATCGCCGAGGCCGGCGACGGCTGCATGGCGACGATCACCATGCCCAAGGTCCATCCGCTGATCGCGCCGTTGGTCTATGCCATCCCCGTGCAGCTGCTCGCCTATCACGTGGCGGTGGCCAAGGGCACCGACGTCGACCAGCCGCGCAACCTCGCCAAGTCGGTGACGGTGGAGTGAGCGGGACGGCACGGATCGCCGGCGGATGTCACTGCGGCGCGGTCCGCTTCGAAGCCGATGTACCGGTCCAGGTCGAGGTGATGGACTGCAACTGCTCGATCTGCTCGAAGGCCGGCTTCCTCCACCTGATCGTGCCGCACGGCGACTTCCGCCTGCTCTCGGGGTCCGACGCGCTCACCTCCTACCGGTTCGGCACCGGCGCGGCGGAGCATCTGTTCTGCGCGACCTGCGGCATCAAGAGCTTCTACCAGCCGCGATCGCACCCGGCGGCGTGGAGCGTGAATTATCGCGGGCTGGACGAAGGGCACGGCCTCGACGCCGCGATCGTGCCGTTCGACGGGCGCAACTGGGAGGCGGCGCATGCGCGGCTTCCGGCGCATGAAAAGACGATGGCAAAGCCGGATTAAAGCGCCTAGCCTCAAGGCCATGAGAATGCCTTGCGAGGGCGATGCGCCGGTGAGCCCTGCGGGATGAGCGATGCTCCCGACCGGCGCAATCTGGCGCCTCTCAGCCTCTATGTGCCGGAACCGAAGTTCCGCCCCGGGGACGCCGTCGACTTCGACGATTTCGAGATGGTGGCCGCCGGTGCGGCGCCGCGACCGCCGATCGACGCCACGCCCGAGGCGGTGCGGCCGCTCGCATACAGCCTGGTCCGCGTCCTCGACGATGCCGGGCAGGCGTTGGGACCGTGGGATCCCAAGCTATCGCCCGAGCGGCTGATCGCGCTCATCCGTGCGATGGCGCTCACCCGCGCCTATGACGAGCGGATGTACCGCGCCCAGCGCCAGGGCAAGACCAGCTTCTACATGAAGTGCACCGGCGAGGAGGCGACCTCGGTTGCCGCCGCCTTCGCGCTCGATCGCGAGGACATGTGCTTCCCCAGCTACCGCCAGCAGGGCCTGCTGATCGCGCGCGGCTGGCCGCTCGAGGACATGATGTGCCAGGTCTTCTCGAACGCGGGCGACCGGCTGAAGGGCCGGCAGATGCCGATCATGTATTCGGCCAGGGATGCCGGCTTCTTCTCTATCTCGGGCAACCTCGCCACCCAATACCCGCAGGCGGTGGGCTGGGCGATGGCGTCCGCCGCCAAGGGCGACACCCGCATCGCCGCCGCCTGGTGCGGAGAGGGATCGACCGCCGAGGGCGACTTCCACTCGGCCCTGACCTTCGCCGCGGTCTACCGCGTGCCGGTGATCCTGAACGTCATCAACAACCAGTGGGCAATCTCGTCCTTCTCGGGCTTCGCCGGCGCCGAGGCGACGACATTCGCGGCGCGCGCGATCGGCTACGGCATCGCCGGCCTCAGGATCGACGGCAACGACGCGCTCGCGGTCCACGCCGCGACCGAGTGGGCGGCGGAGCGCGCGCGCGGCGGCCACGGGCCGACGCTGATCGAGCATTTCACCTACCGCTCCGAAGGCCATTCGACGAGCGACGATCCGACCAAGTACCGCTCCGCCGAGGAGCGCACCAAATGGCCGCTGGGCGATCCGATCGCGCGGCTGAAGGCGCATCTCGTTGCGATCGGCGCTTGGGACGAGGAGCGCCACGCCGAGATGGACCGCACCGTCGCCGAGGAGGTCCGCGCCGCCGCGCGCGCGTCCGAGAAGCTCGGCGTCCTCGGCGACGGGCTGCGTCAGCCGTTCTCGACGATGTTTGAGGACGTGTTCGAGGAGATGCCCTGGCACCTCAAGGAGCAGAGCGCGCAGATGCAGGCGGAGCGGGACGCCGCCGGCATATGACGCGCATGAACATGATCCAGGCGATCAACTCCGCGATCGACGTCAGCATGGATCGCGATCCCGCCATCGTCGTGCTGGGCGAGGACGTCGGCTTCTTCGGCGGCGTGTTCAAGGCGACCGCCGGGCTGCAGGCCAAATATGGCAAGACCCGCGTGTTCGACACGCCGATCAACGAATGCGGCATCATCGGCGTCTCGGTCGGCATGGCGGCATACGGCCTGCGGCCGGTGCCGGAGATCCAGTTCGCCGACTATATCTATCCTGCGCTCGACCAGATCGTGTCGGAGGCGGCGCGGCTGCGCTACCGTTCGGCCGGCGAGTATACCGCGCCGATCACCGTGCGCGCGCCGTTCGGCGGCGGCATCTTCGGCGGGCAGACGCACAGCCAGAGCCCGGAGGCGCTGTTCGCGCACGTCGCCGGCATCAAGACGGTGATCCCCTCGACGCCATACGATGCCAAGGGCCTGCTGGCCGCGGCGATCGAGGACAATGATCCGGTGATCTTCTTCGAGCCCAAGCGCATCTACAACGGCCCGTTCGACGGCCATTACGATCGCCCGGTGACCTCCTGGGCGGCGCACCCGGCGGGCGAAGTACCGGACGGCCATTACACGATTCCGCTCGGCGAGGCGGCGATCGTGCGCGCCGGCGAGGACCTGACGATCCTCGCTTACGGCACGATGGTGCATGTCGCGATGGGCGTCGTCGCCGAGCACGATCTGGACGCCGAGGTGATCGACCTGCGCACGCTGGTGCCGCTCGACATCGTCGCGATCGAGGCGTCCGTGCGCAAGACCGGCCGCTGCATCGTGCTGCACGAGGCGACGCGCACCGGCGGCTTCGGTGCCGAGCTCTCGGCGCTGGTGCAGGAACGCTGCTTCCATCATCTCGAGGCGCCGGTGATGCGCGTGACAGGATGGGACACGCCCTATCCGCACGCGCTGGAATGGGCCTATTTCCCCGGCCCGGTGCGCCTGCACGAAGCGATCAAGCGCGTGATGGAGGATTGATCATGGCGCGTGTGCCGTTCCGCCTGCCGGACATCGGCGAGGGCATCGCCGAGGCCGAGGTCGTCGCCTGGCACGCCGAGATCGGCGACATGGTCGAGGAGGACGCGCCGCTCGCCGACCTGATGACCGACAAGGCGACGGTGGAGATGACCTCGCCAGTCGCCGGCCGGCTGGTCGAGCGGGCCGGCGAGGTCGGCGACAGCGTCGCTATCGGAGCGACGCTGGCGGTGTTCGAGAGCGACGCGGAAACGGTCGCCGAGCCCACCATCCAGGTCGCGCCGAACGAGGCGGCGGCGGTCGCGGCGCCGAAGCCGGGACCGAATGATTTCGGTCCGTCCGACCTGGCCGACGAGGTGGCGCCCCCTCAGCTTGAACAGGAAGAAGAGCAGGAGACGCCTCCTGCGCCCGGCAAGCGCGTGCTCGCCTCGCCGGCGGTGCGGGCGCGCGCGAAGGATCTCGGCGTCGACCTTGCCACTATCCGCCCGGCGCGGGGCGATCGCGTGCGCCATGCCGATCTCGACGCGCATCTGCGCTATGCCGGTCACGCCGGCCCCGCGCCGATCACGGCGGACACGATCGAGGAGGTCAAGGTCGTCGGCCTCCGGCGCCGCATCGCCGAGAACATGGCCGAGGCCAAGCGCGCCATCCCGCACTTCGCCTATGTCGAGGAGCTCGACGTGACCGCGCTCGAGGCGACCCGCGCCGCCTTCAACCAGGAGCGCGGCGACCGGCCGAAGCTCACGATGCTGCCCTTCCTGATCAAGGCGATCACGCGCGCGCTGCCCGGCTTCCCGATGATCAACGCGCGCTACGACGATGCCGCCGGCATCGTCCGCCGCCACCGCGCCGTCCATCTCGGTGTCGCGACGCAGACCGACGCCGGGTTGATGGTGCCGGTGATCCGCGACGCCGGCAGCCGCGACCTGTGGCAGCTCGCCGCCGAGATCGCGCGGCTGGCGGACGCGGCGCGGGGCGGCAAGGCGGCGCGCGACGAGCTCGGCGGATCGACGATCACGCTCACCTCGCTCGGCGCGCTCGGCGGCATCGTCTCGACGCCGGTGATCAACCGGCCGGAGGTGGCGATCGTCGGCGTCAACCGCATCGTCGAGCGACCGGCGGTGGTCGACGGCCGGATCGAGGTGCGCAAGCTCATGAACCTGTCGTCGAGCTTCGACCACCGCGTCGTTGACGGCCACGACGCGGCGCGCTTCATCCAGGCGGTGAAGCGCCTGGTCGAAACCCCGGCGCTGCTGCTGCTTCCCGTCTAGCTACGGCCGCGCCGGCGCTCAGGCGTGCGCGGTGCTGCGGACGCGGGTCGCGGCAATGCCGAGCACCTCGACCGCGAAGCTCTCGGCGCTGGCGACGGTCTGGAAGCTGTTCTCCAGCGTCTCGACGACGGGCGTTCCCACCCGCGATATGCGGCGGATCACAAGACGATAGCCGGGACCCGAACGG
>CAXTTP010000024.1:2448-4269 GCA_964247195.1 uncultured Sphingomonadaceae bacterium | reverse complement strand
ACAATGGTGGCGCTTTGCACGCCTTCTACGGCACTGATCATTATCGTTTTTCCGGCTTCGACCGATTCTCTCCTGTATCTCCTTTAGCATTACCGATGTGCGAAGGGCAGGGAGCAGTTGCAGATAGTGCAACCGGATCGGCAGAGACGGGCGCGACGGCGCGACGCGATCAGGCGTCGGCGGTCTCGCAACGGACCATGATCACGCTGACATTGTCCGGCGCGCCGCGCTTCAGCGTGGCGGCGAGCAGCGCGTCGCATGCCTCGCCCGGCGGGTGCGTGGCGGCGATCGCGGCGATCTCGTCGTCCGACAAGCATTTGTTGAGCCCGTCGCTGCACAGCAGGAAGCTGTCGCGCGCCGCGACCTCGTCCTCGACGACGTCGAGCGCGAGATCCGGGGCGACACCGACGGCGCGAGTGATCACGTTGGCCATCGGATGCGTCAGCGCCTGCTCGGCGGTGATGATGCCCGCCTCGACGAGCTGCTCGACATGGCTGTGATCGCGGGTGAGCTGGCGCAGGCGGCCGTCGCGGAGACGGTAGATGCGGCTGTCGCCGGCCCACAGGCAGGCATAGCGGCCGCCGGCGATGCGCAACGCCACCACCGTCGCCCCCATTGTCGCGCCGGCGCTGTTGGCGGCGGCGATGATCTTGGCGTTGGCGTCGGCGAGCGCGTCGGCGATCGAATCGCAGTCGGCGTCGAGGCTGCCGTCGAGCGCGGTCTGGGACAGTTCGGCGACCACCTGCGCCGCCGCCCAGCGGCCGTTGGAATGCCCGCCCATGCCGTCCGCCACCGCCCACAGGGCAACGTCGGGGCGGACCGCGATGCCGTCCTCATTCTCCTTGCGCACCAGGCCCGGGTGGGTGCTCGCGCCCACCACGTAGCGGAACGGCTCGACCGCCGCGGCCATGCCGCTCAGCCGCCGACCACGACGGTAGGAAGCCCGAGGACGATGTTACCGAGATGGGCGGTGAGATCGCCGATGCGGGCCTGCGGCATGCCCTGGGTGAGCACCGTCATGCTGCCCTTGGTGATCACGTCCGGTGGACCGACGCATACGCACATGTCGCTGACGCGCGCGGCCGGCAGCATGCCGATGAGCACCGTCGGCGCGCCGGGGCCGGAGATGGGGCCGCCAACATGCGGCACCACGCCGGTCACCATCGGGCAGACGTGCATGTCCGTGATGCGCGATGCCGGCGTGCCCATCGATAGCCCCTCCGTCCAAAGTCGTCCCGGTTCGTAGCAGCCGGCGCCCGAGCGCGAAAGTTCCCTAGTGGCAAAACCAAAAGAATCGTGCCAACGTGATGCGGGGCTGAGGGTAATTCAGATGCCGGTGGGGGCGTGCGCGTGATTGTCGACGACGAAACCGCGGCGACGATACTGGCGCCGATCGACGATGGCGTCGGTGTCGACGGACGCGAGGACGAGGGCGCCGCGGGCGACTTGTTCCGCGAACTGCGTTTCCAGCGCAAGTCGATCTTCCGCGCCGAGCTCCGCGCGTCGATGGGCGAGGACGCCGGCGATGCCGATAACTGGACTTGGCCGATGCTGGCCGAGGTCGCCCGCGACTATCTGGTCGAGACCGGCAAGGATCTCGAGCCGATGGCGATCCTGATCGAGGCCGCGACCCGGCTCGACGGGCTGGCCGGCGTCGACAAGACGATGAACCTGCTTGCCGATCTCGTTGCGCTCTATTGGGACCAGGGCCTGTTTCCGCCCGAGGACGAGGACGACGGCGTCGAGGCGCGTTTCCAGCCGATCTCGGGCCTGAGCGGCGGCGGCGGCGACAAGGAAGGGACGCTGATCATGCCGCTCCGG
>CAXTTP010000024.1:260-2438 GCA_964247195.1 uncultured Sphingomonadaceae bacterium | reverse complement strand
GTCCTGGCCGGCGATTCGACGAACGGCGAGCTACGCTACATCGATCGGGTGACGGCGGACGCGCAGTTCGCGGCCTCGCAAAGCAGCACCGCCGACAACAAGGCGCAGCTTGGCACCGACGCGGCGGCAGCCTTTGCCGCCAGCGAGGCGCTCGCCCGGCGGCTGTCGGGTCGGGCGATGCGCGCGGCAAGCGAGCGGCTGGCGTCGGCGGAAGCCGGTTGGCGCCGCGCCGTCTCGTTCATTTCGGAGCGCACCAAGCCGCGCTTCCCGGCCGCCTCGCGGGTCAGTGACGAGCTGCGCGGGATGCGCGAATGGGTCGAGGGGCTGGCCAAGTTCGCGCCGGACGACGGCGGCGACGACAGCGCCGAGGCCGAGGCTGCGGCCGTTGGCGCCGCCCCGGCCGACGGCGGCGGGGCGAGCGTGAGCGGCGGCGCGATGGTGCTCGGGCGCATCTCGACCCGCGCCGACGCACTGCGCGCGGTGACCGCGGCGGCGGAATATTTCGAGCGCTTCGAGCCGCTCGCGCCGATGGGGCCGACGCTGCGCGAGGTCGACCGCCGCGCGCGGATGAGCCTGACCGACCTGCTCGAGGAGCTGATCCCCGACAGCGACACCCGCGATACCTTCTACTGGCGGTCGGGAATCAAGCCGCCGCAGCCGGCGGAAGCGGAAGGCTATTGAAGAACTGTGCCGGGCAGCACACCCGGCGGCAACGGATGCGGCGCACATCGCGCGGGTTGACCAGATGGAGAGTGGCAAATGGCAGACTCGGTACATGACAAGCTGAAGCGCGTCCGCAAGCCGCGCGTGCACATCACTTACGACGTCGAGACTGAGGGCGCGCAGGAGGTCAAGGAGCTGCCGTTCGTCGTCGGCGTGCTCGGCGACTTCTCGGGCGATTCGGCGGTGCCCAAGCGCGGCATGAAGGACCGCAAGTTCGTCGACCTGAAGAAGGACAAGTTCGACCAGGTGATGGCCCGCATCGAGCCGGCCGTGAAGATGAAGGTCGAGAACACGATCGAGAAGAACGGCAAGGAATTCGAGGTCAACCTCAAGTTCCGCTCGATGGACGATTTCGAGCCCGAGAAGGTGGTCGAGCAGATCGAGCCGCTGCGCAAGCTGATGGAGACGCGCAACCAGCTGCGCGACCTGATGGCCAAGGCCGACGGCTCCGAGCAGCTCGAGGGCCTGCTCGAGAAGATCCTGAAGGACGATACGTCACTCGCGGCGCTGCGCGACCAGCTCGGCGCACCGGGCACGAAGGAGTAATCGACAATGGCCGAAACCGATATCCAGTCCTCCGGCGGCGCCGCGACGACGACGCTCGAAGGCGGGTCGAGCCTGCTCGACCAGGCGATCAGCGTCACCAAGCAGACCGAGCCGAGCCGCGTCGAGGTGCTGATGCGCACGCTCGCCAACGAGGCGATGAGCGGCACCGTCCAGTTCAACAAGAACCTGACGGTCACCCTGCGCGAGGCGATCGCCAAGATCGACGCGCAGATCTCCGAACAGCTCGCAGCCGTGATGCACGCCGAGAAGTTCAAGACGCTGGAGGGCAGCTGGCGCGGCCTCAACTATCTCGTCAAGAACAGCGAGATCGGCGAGGGCCTGAAGGTCCAGGTGCTCAACGTCAGCAAGAAGGAGCTCGCCGCCGATCTCGAGAAGGCGACCGACTTCGACCAGAGCCAGATCTACAAGAAGGTCTATGAGGAGCAGTTCGGCACCGCCGGCGGTGCGCCGTTCGGGGCGCTGATCGGCGACTATTACTTCTCCAAGAGCGCGCAGGACGTCGAGCTCCTGTCGAACATTTCGTCGGTCGCGGCGGCGGGCTTCTGCCCGTTCATCTCGGCGGCGAACTCGCAGGTGTTCGGAATGGACAGCTTCACCGAGCTGTCCAACCCGATGGACATGAAGCAGCTGTTCGAGACCGCCGACTACATCAAGTGGAACGCGTTCCGGCAGACCGAGGATTCGCGCTTCGTCACGCTGGTGATGCCCAAGGTGCTGGCGCGGCTGCCCTACGGCAAGGATACCAAGCCGGTCGACGGCTTCGACTATGAGGAAGGGCCCAAGGACGAGGCCGGCAACGCCAAGCCGATGAAGCATGACGATTATTGCTGGATGAACGCGGCCTACGCGCTGGGCGCGCGGATGACGGCGGCGCATGCGGAATATGGC
>CAXTTP010000024.1:0-250 GCA_964247195.1 uncultured Sphingomonadaceae bacterium | reverse complement strand
CGCTCTGCCACTATAAGAACACGGATTATTCGGTGTTCTTCGGTGCGCAGACGACCCAGCGGCCGAAGAAGTACGACCGGCCCGAAGCCACCGCCAACGCGGCGATCTCGGCACGGCTGCCCTACCTCATGGCGACGAGCCGTTTCGCCCACTATCTGAAGGTGATGGCGCGCGACAAGATCGGCTCGTTCATGGAGGCGAGCGACACCGAGAAGTGGCTGAACCGCTGGATCTCGAACTATGTCAACGC
>CAXTTP010000023.1:0-18682 GCA_964247195.1 uncultured Sphingomonadaceae bacterium | reverse complement strand
AGCAGGCGCGCGACGGACAGCTCGGCAACGCCGCCCGGACCGCCGACGCCGAGCAGCAGGCGCAACGCATCCCGCCGCTCGCCGGTCTCGCCGCGGCGGAGCCGCCACAACGCGCCGGCGAGCATCGCCCGGATGATCATGCGGCCGAGCGGTCGCCGGCGATACAGCGCTTTCAGCCGCGCGCGCTCGGCCGGCACCAGCGCGCCCGGAAAGCCGTGCTTGCCGCCAACCGCTCGCGCGCAGATCTCGCGCTCGGTCGCGTTCAGCGGCAGGTCGCCGGCCAGCCGCGCCGCCGCCTCGAGATCGGCGACCGCGTCGGGCCAGAGATCGTGGCGGGCGAGCACGGCCGCGCGCTGGAGCAGGGCCGCCCGGCGCACCACCTGCGGGTCGGCGCCCTCGAACATCCCCTCGTAGAAGGCGAGCGGCACGGCGCGCCTTGCCCTGGCGAAGATGCGGCGGTCATATTCGACCCAGACGCTGTTCGAATTGGCGGCGGCATGCAGCGCGCGCGCGGGGCCGCGCGGCCCTTCATGCTTGCGCTGGTCGAAGATGATCGCATCGACATAGGCAGTCGGCGCGGCGAGCGCGAGGCGGACGAACATCTCGTAGTCGAGCGAGCGCAGCATATGCTCGTCGAACGCGCCGACCGCATCGTAGCAGGTCCGCCGCACGAGTGCTGCGTTCTGCATCACGAACGCATCCTCGAGGATATGACGGACGAGCGATCCGCGCGACAGCTCGGGCCAATAGCCGGTGCCGAGGTCGCTCCGCCGGCCCCGCTCGTCGTCGCTGAAGCGCGAGTAGCGGCCGAACACGAAGCCGAGATCGCTGCCGTCGATCGCGCCGTACAGGAGGTCGACCACGCCGGGGCGGAGCAGATCGTCGTCGTCGCAGATCCAGACATAATCGCCCTGGGTCATCGCCAGCGCGCGGTTGAGCGCGATCGACTTACCGGAATTGTCCTGCCGCACGTAGCGGATGCGATCGCCGAAGCCGCGCATCACAGCTTCCGTATGGTCGGTGGAGCCATCGTCGATCACGACGATCTCGTCCTCCGCGCCCATCTGCGGCAGGATCGATCCGAGCGACTCCGCGACGAAGTGGGCGCGGTTGTAGGTCGGCATGATGAAGGAGATGCGCGTCACCGCGCGCCCTCCCGCGCCGCCGGATCAGGGGACCGGGCCATAGCGGGCCTCCATCGCTCTGATCTGTGCGTCGTTGCGATCGCCCAGCAGGTTTTCGTTGTAGAGGGCGACCCTCTGCGAGGCCGGCCAGGCGACATGCCGGAACGCGCCGGCGGCGCCGACCTGGCCGGTGCCGGCGCGCCGCGCCATCCAGAAGAACCAGATGTCGTCACCGTGCGGGCAGAGCGAGAGGAACGCCGCCTCATCGAGCACCTCGGGCGCGAAGGCGTCCGGAGGGTATAGCACACCGCCCACGCCGGTCGGGAACAGCCGGGTGTGCGGATCGATCGCCCGCGGCGACGAGGTCGCGAGCTCCCAGCCGGCATAAGGACGGGCGAGGCCGTGCTCGTCGAAATGCGCGAGGTGGGCCCGGCCCGCCACCGCGGCACGCTCGCCGGGCGGGATCGCCGCGACCAGCCCGGCCAGCCACCCGGGCGGATAATAGACGTCGTCGTCGGCGGTTACGAAATAGCTGCCCGGGAACATCGCCAGCGCCGGGATCAGCTTCTTGTACGACCGGGTATCGGCGCAGGCGCGGATCTCGAGCCCGTGACGCTCGAGCGCGCTCACCTCGCCCGGCAGCCGATCGAGATCCGTCGGGGCGATCCACAGGATCGTCCGGTCGGCCTGCATCGTCTGGTCGAGCAGGCTCCGGAGCGTCGCCGCCAGCGTGCCGAAGCGGGGTGGATAAGAGGTGAGCGTGACGATCAGCGGCGCGGCGAGTGGGTGCGGCCGGCGCTCGACGACGGTGGGGAACGCCGCCACCGCGTGCTGGGCGGCGCGCAACCTGTAGCGCTCCTCCGACGCCGCGATCAAGTTCCTGATCCGCCAAGTGCCGAGCATGGCTGCCGAGTACCAATCACGCTCGCGTCGCGCCGAACAGTTCGATCCGTAACGGTTCAGATCTTGGCCTGCTCGGACCCGGAACGCCTCGCTGTATAAAGCTGACTAAGATAGCGAGGCGGCGTCAATTACGGAGGCGGTGAGCGATGGCGGATGGTTGCAGTACACCTGCTACTACGCGCATCTCCGCCTTTCCGCCGGGCGGCAGCACCGGTTCGGACGACAACGATCTTGAGCCCACTGCGCTGGTCGGGAGCTTCCGATCCGTGCGCCTGCCTCAAGACTTCGAGACGCTATTCACCGGCGATGTGCTGGTCGATCCGCGCAACGGTACTCCGATGGAGATGGACGGCTATAGTAGCTACTTGGCATTGACGGCTATCGAGCATCGTACCGGAAGGGACCAGAGGGCGCGAAAGCTCCGTCTCGTCGAGGCGGTTCTCCGGCGCCTCGACGAGACACAGCCACCCTTCTGGCACGGCGGCTGGGTTCGGCATCCGGAAGAGGTCCATTTACGCTTTACGGCCGCCGCCGTCCGGCTACTGGGCGAGGCGACGCAGCACGGGCTGCTCGGTGACGGTGACGCGCTCTCACGCGCTCTCCGCTATCAGCTGACATTCAGCGACGAACTCTCCAGGGGGCGATGGTTTCTTCATGACTCGTTCGAGACACCGGGCGGATCCGCGGCGTTCCCTTTTCGCCGGACGTGCGTGCCGACATGGGGAGCGTCGGACGGGAATAATCTAGTTCTCAACACGCATATCGACACGTTGTCGACGATCCTTGCCGTCGCGCCTCTTTTACCGGAAGATCAGCGTGCGTGGTTGACCGGCGTGCTCGACTCAGGTCTCCGCGCGCTTGATCTTGTTCTCAGAGCGCCGCTTCCGCCGCGCTGGTTCCGGGTGCTGGACACCACCGTCCGGCGATCCGTGTTCACCAGCGCCGACTGGCGAGTGAGGGGCAGCTACAGGCTACGTTCGACCTTCGTGCGACGCTACTTCCGATGGCGAGCGCGCAGGCGAGCGCGATTTCCCACATTCATGATGGGCGATGGATACCTCGAACGCGACATCCGGTTGGAAGGAACCGCTTTCCAATATCATTTGGTAAATATTTCCGATCTTGCGCGTCTGGTGGGTCAGCTACGTGATCTCGGACGGCCGCCCGATCATGACCTTGTCGCGCGATGCAACGTACTGGTGGTCGAAGGTATCGGTTACGCGGTCGGCAGTTCGTACCGACGGGAGATGATCCAGTCCACGAATTACAGCGCGCGTGCAGTCTTGTTGTGCGAGACGATGATCTTGACCCTAGCGAATCTAAACATGGCAGAGATGCCTTCGTCCTGGCTCGCGATCTATTGTGCATTGCGTCGACTTGTCCCGCGTTCCCCCGCACTGTCGGGATACGATCCCTTCGTCGTGCGCCCACTTTTGTCCAACGCACCGCTTGTATCAGCCCAAGATACCATTGCGCTACGCGACGGACGCAGGTTGACTATTGATATCGAGAACGTGTCATGCGTCTGGCATTGATCCTTACCCGCAGCAGGGCTATCGAATCATGACTGTTGCGGTCGGATCGATCGCCAACGGCCTAGTGTGGACGCTCGTTTCGCGCGGCGGCAGTCAGATCGTCCAGCTGATCTTCAGCATCATGCTTGCGCGACTGCTGCTTCCGGCCGACTTCGGCACGATGGGAATGCTTCTGGTGTTTAGTGGTTTCGCGCAATTGTTCGTCGATACTGGCCTGACCTCGGCGCTAATCCATCGCGAAAAGGTCGAACCTATCGACCTTGCGACGGTGTTCTGGCTCCAGGCCGCTATCGGAGCTCTATTAACCGGGCTGCTGTTCGTTCTGGCGGCGCCGATAGCAACGTTCTTCCATAATCCGCAGTTGCAAATGCTCTCGCGTGCTATGTCGTGTGTTTTCTTGCTTCAGGTCATCGGCCAAGTGCCGGGCGCCATGCTTCGGCGGGAGCTTCGCTTTCGCTATCTCTCTCTGGTCAGTGTGTCGTCGGCACTCGTGAGCGGATCACTGTCCATCGGCTTGGCAGCATTGGGTTACGGACCGTGGGCAATTCTGTGGCAGGTGCTCCTCTCGACGGCGATCAGCAGCCTGCTCCAGGCATGGGGATATAGCTGGAGACCTGCGCTTACGTTCAGCCGTCAATCTGCACGCGAGTTGGGGGGCTATGGCGGTTATCTCCTTGGCCACTCGACCTTGAATTATTGGCTACGGAACGGCGACAACCTTTTGATCGGTCGGTATTTAGGAGCCGCCGATCTGGGGCTCTATACTCGCGCCTACAGCCTCATGCTGCTACCACTCAACAATATCAGCGCAACCTTCGGCCAGGTGCTGTTCCCGTCGCTCGCCAGGATGCAAGCGGACCCAGAGCGGTTCCGTTCGGTCTACTTGCGCGCGCTGCGCCTCATTGCGTTCGCCTCCTTCCCGATCATGGCAGGCCTTGCTCTACTTTCTCGTCAGGCGATACTAATCTTATATGGAAGCCGCTGGATCGGAGTTGTTCCTATCTTCGCCGTGCTCGCGTGCGTTGGGATGCTTCAGTCGATCGTGTTTCCGGTTGGCTGGGTTTACACCTCGCTCGGTCGAACCAAGGATCAGTTTATACTCAGTGTATTTCTAGCTGCTGCGTTCGTTCCAGCGATGTGGTTAGGGATTATCTATGGCATTTTTGGTGTAACCATTGGGTATGCCATCTGGACACTTCTGTCAGCAGTCGCGAATATATACTTCGCTGGCCGGCTCACCGGGATCACTCTTGCTCATACGGTTAACCTGCTATGGAAGATCATCGCCGCCACGGCGATTATGGCCGTAGCGGTATTCATGGTGAACCGGTTGATCGTCGACCGCGTCAGCCTCTTCGCGAGCGGCGCGCTCGGCGCTGTGCTGGGCGCGAGCGTCTATGCAGGCATGTGCCGCCTGCTGGGGGAGGATGCCTTCCGAGACTGTGTGGCGATGGTGGGCGCGCGGAGCCGCCAGCACCGCGTCATGCCGGCTTGAAAGGACGGCGGACAGCGAAGACTGGGCTTTGGCGGGGCGCCGGAGGCCATAGCTGCCCGCAATCGTTGCGGCTATTCGGATCGGGCCGCAGCGACATAGCCGGACCCCGTCGATTGACGGTGACCTGATGGTGGCTCGGCCGATGACCGCCGCTGGAACCCTCCTCATGAAGACCGTCGCCTATGTCGTGCACGATCTCAACGATCCGGCGGTGGCGCGGCGGGTGACGATGCTGCGTGCCGGCGGCGCCGAGGTGGTGGTGATGGGCTTCTGGCGCGGGCGGGAGCCGCCTGCGTCTATCGAGGGCGCACGTGCCGTCGATCTCGGCCGGACCGCGGATGCGAAGCTCGCACAGCGTGCGCTGGCGGTGGTGCGCAACATCGTGCGGCCGCGGGCGATGCTGGCCGCGGCGGAAGATGCCGAGGTGGTGATCGGCCGCAACCTGGAGGCGCTGGCGCTCGCCGTGCGCATCCGCCGGTCGCGCAGGCGAGCGCGGCTCGTCTACGAGTGCCTCGACATCCACCGCACGCTGCTCGGGCGCTCGCGCGCGAACCGGGCGATCCAGGCGCTGGAGGCGGCGCTGCTGCGCCGCGTCGATCTGCTGATCGTGTCGTCGCCGGCGTTCCTCCGCGACTATTTCGCGCGGCGGCCGACGCTTGCCGCCCCTGTCCTGCTCGTCGAGAACAAGGTGCTGGCGATCGACACGCCGCCGCCCTGCCGGGCTCCCGCGCCGGCGGGGCCGCCGTGGACGATCGGCTGGCTCGGCAACCTGCGCTGCCGCAAGTCGCTGACGGTGCTGAAGGCGTTCGCAGCGCGCCATGCCGGCCGGGTCGAGATCCTCATCGCCGGACGCGCGACGTCTGCGGTGTTCGACGATTGCACCTATCTCGGCCCGTACACGGCCGCGGAGCAGCCTACGATCTACGCGCGATGCCACTTCGCCTGGGCGATCGACTGGTTCGAGGAGGGGCTCAACTCGACCTGGCTGCTGCCGAACCGCCTGTACGAGGCTTCGGCCTGCGGCGCGGTGCCGATCGCGCTGCGTGACGTCGAGACCGGCCGCTGGCTCGACGCGCATGGCGCCGGCGTCACCATCGACGCACTCGACGAACTCGACTCGCGGGTGGTGGCGCTCGACGCCGCCGGCTACGCCGCGCTGCGCGCCCGGCTCGATGCCATACCGCGTGGAGCGCTGGTCGCGACACGTGACAACTGCATGGCGCTGGTCGCCGCGGTTCAGGGGCGCTGAGCCGCCCGCCCGGCGATCGCGTCCGCGACAAGCGCGGTCCAGCGGCGGGCGAACGCCTCGGGGTCGTGCTTCTCGCGCACCATCGCCGCGCCGTGCCGGGCGGCCTTGTCGAACGTGGCGCGCGATGCGTCCGGATCGTGGAGCAGCGCCAGCATCGCCGCCGGCTCGTCGATCAGTAGCGGATAGTTGCCGATGTCCATGCCCTCGAAGGTGATGCGGTTGCCGGCCACCGGGGCGCCGTAAGCGAACGCCTCGAGCACCTTGGTCTTGAGCCCGCCGGCGAGATAGGAGGGCGAAAGCAGGATGCTGCGGCCGTCATAGATCTCGCCGATCGTCTCCGCATAACCAGGCATCGTCACCCCGGCAGGGAGGGCCAGGCCGCGCAGCTGCTCGCCGTAGATGACGAGCGGCGTCGCGATCCGTTCGGCCGCCCACAAGGCGAGGAGCGCATCGATCGTCAGCTGGTTCTGGCGAAGCGCGTCCGTGCCGACGAAAACGAAGCGCAGCGGACCGGGCAGAAGCGGCCGGGGATCGCGCGCGACGCTAGCGGGCATGGCAATGCCGACCACGCTATCGCTCGCCGCGCGATCGGCGAGGATACGGGCGTCCTCCCTGGAGACGAGCACCGTGCGGTCGCTCGCCGCTACCAGCCGGGGCTCGATCCGCGCGAGCGTCCGGCGCTCGTAGCGCAGTAGCGCGCGGCCGAGCGGCGGCCAGCGCAGCAGCCGGTCGACGAAGCCCGGCATCGCGCCCTTCATATAACCTGCCGAGGGCGGCTGGTTGAGCGCCAGCAGCAGCGCCATCCGCCGCGACATCAGATCGTCCAGATCGGTGACGATCGCGAGATCCGGCCTTGCCCGTCGCAGCCGATCGAGGAGCACCACGCAGCGCACGCCGTCGAGGTACACCGCGCAGGTCGAAGCCGCGATCTCGCCGATCACCCGGCGCGCCTCGACGGGATCGGCGAACAGCAGGCACTGCAGCGGCAGCAACCGCCCGCGCACCGCCTCGCCGAGAAAGACCAGCGCCGCGGCGAGCAGCCGGCGCGGGCTGCGGCCGGCGGTGATCGGACGCAGGATGCTCTCGCGGAGCGTGAAACGGCTGCCCAGCGCGGTCCGAACGGCGGCGGCGACCTGCAAACGCCCGACCATCTTCTGCCCGTCGATCGGCCGCGTCCAGACCAGGTGGACCAGGCCGGGCGCGTCTGCCGATGCCGCGGCGACCTGCCGCACGTCCTGGCGGACGGCGCCGGCGCGCTGCCGCGCGGGCGGTGTCGTGGCGGAATCCATGTCCGGTCGCGTCCCTGCTCGGGCTCGGCATGACGCCGCGCCGCTATCGGGGTGCATCCTAGGAAGCTGGCGGCGACCGGGCGGGGCGATTGGAGCGAACCGGCTCGGCTTGGCGGATGTTTGATCCGTTTCGGTTTTAACCCGTCCACGCTGCCCCGCCCGCCGCGATCGACTGTTAACCTCCCCCGCATACCGACGGGAGGTCTCAAAGGTACAAGGCGGGCGATGCACGGACTAGCCAACACACCAGCCCGGCGAGGCGGCGGTCTGCTCGCAGAGGCGATCGCGCGGTGCCGGCCGATCATGCTGTGGGCGGCAGGGTTCAGCGCCCTGGTCAATCTGCTCTATCTCGTTCCCACCCTGTACATGCTCCAGATCTACGATCGCTATGTGCCGAGCACGAACGGCGGCACGCTGCTGCTGGTGAGCGCCATGGGCGTGATCGGGCTGCTGACGCTGAGCCTCATGGACTGGCTGCGCGGGCGGCTGCTGGTGCGGATGAGCGCGCGGTTCGATCGGGTGCTGGCCGGGCCGACGCTTGCCGCGACGCTCTCCCTCCGCACGCTGAGCCGCACCGACCGCGCCGAGGCGATGCGTGAGTTCGACACGCTGCGCCAGACGATATCCAGCGGCGCGATGATCGCGCTGTTCGATGCGCCGTGGGCGCCGATCTACCTGCTGTTCAGCTTCCTCCTGCATCCGCTGCTCGGCTTCCTGACGGTGATCGCGGCACTGCTGCTCGTAGGTCTGGCCTGGGCCAACGAGCGCGGAACGCATGCTCCGCTCGCCGCCGCCAACCAGGAGGCGAGCGGCATGTATGCGCGCCAGGCGCAGGTCTCGGCCTATGCCGAGGAGGTCCGCGCGCTGGGCATGACGCGCGCCTTGACCGCGCGCGCCCTCGCCGATCGCGCCGCCGTCTCGCGGCTCCAGCTCGAGGCGAGCTTCGTCGCCGGGCGTTACGGGGCGCTGATCAAGTTCTTCCGCCTGTTGTTCCAGTCGGCGGCGCTCGCGGTCGGCGCTTGGCTGGCGGTGTCGGGCCGGATCTCGCTCGGTGCGATCATCGCCGCGTCGCTGCTGCTGACCCGCGCGCTGGCGCCGATCGAGCAGCTGGTGGGAGCGTGGAAGCAGATCGGCCGCGCGCGCGACGCCTATGCGCATCTGGAGGCGATCCTCGGCGGCGGGCCCCTCCCCGCGCGCACCGTGCTGCCGGCGCCGAGCGGCCGGATCAAGGTCGACGCGCTCGGCGTAAGGAGCGCCGATGGTGAGCGCGCGCTGCTTTGCGACGTCTCGTTCGACGTTCCTGCGGGCACGATGCTCGCGATCGTCGGACTGAGCGGCGCGGGCAAGTCGACGCTGCTGCGCGCGCTGGCTGGCGCGGCCGTCCCCGAGACCGGATCGGTGCGGCTGGACGGGGTGGCGATGACCGACTGGGACGGCGAGCAGCTCGCCCGCAACATCGGCTTCCTGCCGCAGGAAGCCGCCCTGTTCCCCGGCACGGTGAAGGACAATATCTCGCGCTTCGCCGCTCATGCCGGCGGCGATCCGGCGGCGATCGACGCGGGCGTGGTCGCGGCGTGCGCCGCGATCGGCGCGCACGCGATGATCGGCCTGCTGCCGCATGGCTATGACACGATGGTCGGGCCGGGTGGCGTCGGCCTGTCGGCTGGGCAGATGCAGCGCATCTGCGTCGCCCGCGCGCTGTTCGGCGAACCAAGCATCCTGATCCTCGACGAGCCGAACGCGCACCTCGATGCCGAGGCGCATGCCGCACTGCTCGAGACGCTCGGCCGGCTGCGGGCGTCCGGCCGCACGATCGTGGTCGCGGCGCACGGCGGCGAGCTCGTGCGGATGGCCAACAAGCTGCTGCTCGTCGCCGCCGGGCGGGTCGCCCGATTCGGCGACGTGCGCGCGGCAACGGCGCCCGGCGGCGGCATCGAGGACGCGCCCCTCCGCGTCGCGGCAGGGCGGAGCGCATGACCATGACCGGACCGCTCGATGCGACCCTGTTGCCCGATCCGGCGGTGCGACCGGATGACGATCCACGCCGGGAGATGATGCTGGGCGGCGCGATATTCGCCGCGTTCCTGGCGATCGCATGCGGCTGGGCGGCGTTTGCCCCGCTCGGCTCCGCCGCCAGCGCGCCGGGCGAAATCAAGGTCTCCGGCGACCGCCAGTCGGTGCAGACGCTGAACGGCGGCGTGGTCTCCGCGCTCTACGCGCACGAAGGCGAGGCAGTGGCGGCTGGCGCGCTGCTCGTCGGCTTCGCGAGCGCCGAGGCGACAGCCGAGGAGCGCGGCCTAGCCACGCGGGTGATCGACGTCGAGGCCGAGATCGCGCGCCTGGAAGCGGACCAGAACGGGGAGACGCGGATCGCCCCGCCGGCGGAGTTCGCGGGACTAGCGCCGCGCGATGCCACTGGAGCCGCGAATGCGCTGGCCCGCGAGCAGCGCAACCTTGACAAGATCCTGGCGATGCGCGCCGCCCGACGAGGCGTGTTCCGCACCCAGATCGGCGAGGTCGGCGCCCAGATCAGCGGCTATCGCGTGCGGCACGAGTCGGTCGTCACCCAGCGCGCGCTGAACGATCAGGAGCTCGCGACCGTCGAGGGGCTCGCCGCGCGCGGCTTCGCGCCCCGCAACCGTGTGCTCGCACTCCAGCGTTCGGGCGCGGCGCTGGACGGCGACAGCGGATCGCTCGCCGCCGAGATCGCTCGCCTTCAGCAGAATGCGGCCGAGACGGAGCTGCAGATGACCGCCGATCGCGGCCAGCAGGCGCAGGCCACCGCCGACCGGCTGCGCGATGCCCGCGCCGAGCTCCAGACGCTTTTGCCGCAATGGCGCGCCGCGCGCGGCCAGCTCGCCCGCACCGAGGTGCGCGCGCCCGTGGCGGGATCGGTGGTGGGACTGACCGTGCACACGATCGGCGGCGTCGTGCGCCCGGGCGAGACGCTGATGGACGTCGTTCCGGTTAATCGTTCCCTAACCATAGAGGCACGTATCGCACCCTCCGACATCAATCAGCTCCACATCGGCCAGAGCGCGAACGTGCGCGTTCCCTCGATCCACGACCGGAGCCTTCCGTCGATCGTCGGCCACGTCACCCGGATCTCCGCAGACAGCCTGACCGACGAGCGCACCGGCCACGCCTTTTATACCGCGGCGGTATTTGTATCCGCTCGTGAATTCAACGACTTCAGCCGCGCCGCGGCGCTTGGCGGGCGGCTGAAGCCGGGCACGCCGGTCGACGTCCAGATCCCGCTCCGGCCGCGCAGCGCGCTGCAATTCTGGCTTGAGCCGCTGACCCAGATGCTCACCCATGCAGGCGGCGAACGGTGACGAACGCAGCATTCCGGTTTCACCACAATGGTCCGTTTAGCAGGGGCCCCGAACGCCTCGGCGATGGTTCCCCGCGCAATGCACTTCCTATGGAGTTCGCGTAGATGGCGTACATCGATTTTTTCGGCAAAGCCGTGCCGGTGACCCCGGGGTCGACCCGCACGATCACCGGCAGCAAGGATGCGAGCGCCGCGGGCACCACGCTCGCCGGCACCAGCGGCAACGATACGCTCGTGCCGAACGCGGTCCGCACCATGGCCGGCGGCGGCGGCGGCGACATGTATCAATATGTCACGATGGCGACCAAGGTGGTCGAGGCGGCGAACGGCGGGGTCGATACGGTCTACGCCAACGGCAATTACGTGATGGCCGACAATATCGAGAACCTGTTCGTCTGGTACGCGCCGAGCGCGAAGGGCAACGCACTCGCCAACCTGATGGTCGGTAGCAGCGCTGCGGAAACCATCAACGGCGCCGGCGGCAACGACACGCTGCTGGGCGGTGGCGGCAGCGACGTGTTCCGGTTCGACGCTGGATCCGGCCACGACATGATCGGCGACTTCTCGACCACCGGGACCAACAAGGACATGGTGCGGCTGGCCGGCTACACCCAGTTCACAAGCTTCGATCAGGTCATGTCGGCGCTCGTGCAGAGCGGCAAGGACGTGATCCTGAACCTCGACGCCACCGACGCGATCAAGTTCGCCAACCACGTCGTCTCGGACTTCGGAGCGGCCAATTTCGAGCTCGCGATCGATCCCAGCAAGTTCAAGCTGAGCTTCGACGAGGAGTTCAACTCGCTCAGCCTGTGGACGGGCCCGGGATCGACCGGGCGGTGGCGAACCGATTATGGCTGGTACGGGGATCGCGACGGGCTCCGCGCGCGCACGCTGTCCGGCGAGAAGGAGATCTACATCGATCCGACGATGAAGGGTGCCGGCACCACGCCGATCGGCGTCAGCCCGTTCACCATCGACAAGGGCGTCCTCACCATCACCGCCGCGCCGACACCGGACAGTCTGAAGTCCGCCCTCTACAACATGGATTATACGTCCGGACTGCTGACGACGCGGGAATCGTTCGCCCAGCAATACGGATATTTCGAAGCGCGCATCCAGGTTCCGTCGGGCAGCGGCTTCTGGCCGACCTTCTGGCTGCTTCCGCCCGACGGCGCCTGGCCGCCCGAGATCGACATCATGGAGAATTACGGCAGCGCGCTCTCCACCTTCACCGCACACACCGCCGAGAGCGGCAAGAACACGCAGGTCGCAGGCAGCGACTTCGACCCAAACGTGGCCGACGCGTTCCACACCTATGGCTTCCTGTGGACCGCCGACACGCTCAGCTGGTATCTCGACGGGGTCAAGATCTTCGAGACCGCGACTCCGGCCGACTACAACAAGCCCATGTACATGCTCCTGAACCTTGCGGTGCAGGGCAGCGCGGCGGACGGCATGACCGGCGAGATGAACGTGGACTATGTCCGCGCCTATACGCTGGACGGCAAGACGCCGGACCTCGCGCAGCATCTTATCGGCACGTCGACGAACGACAGCTTCACCGTCCATGCGAGCGGCGATACCATCACCGAGCAGGCGAACGGCGGCGTCGACCTGGTCACCGCGACCGTCGACTACACCCTTCCCGCCAACGTGGAGAAGTTGACGCTCACCGGTGGCGCGGTCCACGGCGTCGGGAACGACCTGGCGAACACGATCACCGGCAACGCGCTCGCCAACCTGCTGGAGGGGGGCGGCGGCAACGACACGATCAACGGCGGTGCGGGCGCGGACCGCATGATCGGCGGCACCGGCAACGATACCTTCTACGTCGATCATGCCGGCGACGTGGTCGTGGAGAATGCCGGCGGCGGCAACGATACGATCATCTCGACGGTCGATTATACGATGCCCGCATATGCCGAGACGCTGACGCTCGACGGCACCGCGGTGCATGGCGTCGGCAACGACCTGGCCAATACGATCACCGGCAATGCGCTCGCCAATCTGCTCGAAGGCGGTGCCGGCAACGACACGCTGAGCGGCGCCGGCGGTGCCGATCACCTGGTCGGCGGCAGCGGCAACGATACGCTCACCGGCGGCGCCGGACGCGACGTGTTCGTGTTCGCGACCGGCTTCGGCAATGACGTGATCACCGACTTCAACGTCAGGAAGGACCAGATCGACTGGAGCACGCTGGAGGCGGCGCACATCGCGCCGGTGCTGAAGGCGTCGGGCGCGAACACGGTGGTGAGCTTCGGCAGCGATACGATCACCTTGCTGGGGGTGACCCCCGGCGAGCTCAACGCGCATCACATCTTCGGCTGAACCGCCTTCGTCCGCGAGGCGGTTCAGTGCGGCAACGGGTTCGCCTCGCCCGGCATCGCGAGCGGCGGCGGTTCGCTTGCGATCGTCGGCCGGGCGCGATGGTTCCAGACGAGCTTGCTGGCCGCGCCGAAGTTGAACACCGCGCCCATGATCGCGCCGAACACGCCGGCGAGGGTCCAGCTCTGCGTGCGCTGGATCGCCAGATCGGCGACGCCGATGTTGGCGATCGCGCCCACGCTGCAGATCGCGATGAACAGCAGCAGCCCCTTGGCGAAGTTCAATCCCGTCAGCCGCTTGTCGCGATAAGTGAATTCGTTGTTGACGATGAAGTTGAACAGCATCGCGCAGGCGACCGCGCCCGCCTGCGCGACCAGGAAGTGGGTGCCGGTCTGCTTGAGTGTGTAGAGCACCGCCAGGTGGACGCCGAGACCGATGCCGCCTACCAGCCCGAACATCACGAAGCGCGGCGGGATCCAGCCGCGCGACAGCTTGTCGATCAGCAGAAAGGCGAACTCGGCAAGGATCAGCAGGGTAAGCTTGCTCTCGCCCTCGCGCCGCGCGCGGAAGACATAGGGAACCTCACGGATCCGGAGCGGGAACGGTGCCGAGCTCAAGATATCGAGCAGGATCTTGTAGCCTTGCTGCGAATATTGGTAGATCGAGGCGGCGATCACGTGCTGGCGCACCATGAAGAAGCCGCTGAGCGGATCGCTCGTCCGGTTGCTGATCAGGAGCCGGCTCATCCGGGTCGCGAAGTCGCTCATCCGCCGCCGCCTGCCGTTCCAGTCGCCGACGCCGCCCGCGCCGGCATAGCGCGTGCCGATCACGAGATCGACCTGGCCGTGCCGCATCGTCTCGTACATCGGCCGCAGCGCCCGCTCGTCATGCTGGAAATCGGCATCCATCACCGCGACGAGATCGGCGTTCGCCGCCAGCGCACCTTCCAGCACGGCGGACGACAGGCCGCGCCGGCCGATGCGGCGGATGCAGCGCACGCGCGGCTCCTCGCGCGCGACGCGGTTGACCTCTTCATAGGTGAGATCGGGACTGTCGTCGTCGACGACGATGATCTCCCAGTCGATCTCGCCGAGCGCCTCGCGCACGGCAGCGACCAGCGGCCGGATGTTCGCGCGTTCCTGATAGGTCGGGATGACGATCGAGACTGCGGGGAAAGGCAGCACTCCGGCGCGCGACCGCACGCCGTCGACCGCCATTTCCGAGCCTTCGTTCATGCAGTCGTTCCCGCCGCGGAGGCAGCGACCTGCACAGCCGCGAAATGACCGGCAAGCGCTGACCCGACCATTATCGACCGAACCCGCCGGCGATCAGCGGCCGGGCCTGCCGCGCGGATCGGCGCTGGGGCCGAACAGCTTCATTTGCCGCCAGATCCCCGCCAGGTAGGTCAGGAAGAAGCTGTAGAAGAACAGCTCCTCGACCTCGCTCAGCTCGAAATAGGTCGCATCGTCGTTGAGGAAGTCGGGCCAGTCGAAGCGCATGACGACCGCGGTGATCGCCATGAACAGCGCCGGCGCCACCCCGCCCAGCCGCGGCGGCAGCCAGGCCGCCACCCCCGGCGGATCGCGGCGCAGGAACCGCCGTACGACCGGGTAGAAGCCGCCCCCGAACAGGATCGCGGCGCGCAACACGTTGCGCGGCAACTGGTTAAGGAGCCAGGTCGAATTATGGAGGTTGGTCTCGTCCTGCACGTTGTGGCGGGCGAACCATTGCGGCGTGCCCCAGCCGAACATCTGCTGGCCCCAGCTGATTTCCTCGCCGAGGATGAAGAACAGGGCGACGAAGATCAGCCCGAGCCAGATCCGCAAGCCCCCCGCGCTGCGGCGCCACAGCCAGCCGTCGATCAGCAGGCAGACGAACAGGATTGCCGCCTGCAGATGCTCCAGGATCCCGGGTTCGCCGTCCACCAGCAGGCTGGGATCGCTGACCGTGCCGAACACGAAGATCGCGTAGAGAACCGCGCACAGGATCAGCCCGACGAACAGCCAGGCCAAGTCCCGCCGGCTGAAGCCGGGCGCGCGCGATCCTCCTTCCAGCTCCATCACACCCCCGACGCCGAGGTGGCAAGGACTACACAAACCGCTTTGGCTCCCGGTGAGAACACCATCCGTTCCGGAGCGGACCGCGATGGCGAGCGGTGCAATCCGGGCCGCTTGGC
Organism: uncultured Sphingomonadaceae bacterium; assembly: GCA_964247195.1. Lineage (GTDB taxonomy): Bacteria > Pseudomonadota > Alphaproteobacteria > Sphingomonadales > Sphingomonadaceae > JAQGLK01. The sequence goes on along the minus strand of CAXTTP010000023.1, from coordinate 3,252 downwards.
GATATGCTGCGGTGCAACCCGAACTCAGTCGCCGGAGCGTACGCATGGACAAGAAGGTGATCGTGCTCGAGTTCAACGAGCTGGTGCCGGCGCTTGTCGATCGCTTCATCGCGGACGGCGAGCTGCCCAACTTCCGCCGCCTGCGCGACGAGGCGATCGTGGCCGTCACCGACGCGGGCGAGGCGCCCCCGGCGCTCGAGCCCTGGATCCAGTGGGTGACGGTGCATACCGGCCTCAGCTACGCCGAGCACAAGGTGTTCGACCTCGACGACGGGCCGAAGCTGAAGGCGCCGCGGATCTGGGACCTCGCCTCGGATGCGGGGCGGCCGGTGTGGATCTGCGGCAGCATGAACGCCGGCGTACAGTCCGAGGACATTGACGGCCTGATCCTGCCCGATCCTTGGGCGAGCAGTACCAAGGCGCTGCCGCCCGGCCTGTTCGAGCCCTATCTCGATCTCGTGCGGGCCTATGTGCAGGAATATACCCGCAGCCGGCCGGAGGTGAGCAAGGCGGTAATGCTTCGGTTCGGCCGGTTCATGCTGAAGAACGGGCTGTCGCTGAAGACCGTCACCGATACCATCCGCCAGCTCGCGCACGAGCGGCGCAACCCGTCGCAATGGCGTCGCGCCGTCATACTCGACCGGCTGCAGTGGGACGTGTTCCGCAAGTTCCACCGCGCGCGGAAGCCCGCGCTCGCCACCTTCTTCCTCAACAGCACGGCGCACTATCAGCATTACTACTGGCGCAACATGGAGCCGGCCATGTTCGCCAAGCAGTCCGACGCCGAGACGCAGCGCAAATATGCCGACGCGATCCTCTACGGCTACAAGAAGATGGACGAGATCATCGGCGAGGCGTTCGATCTGTGCGATGCCGGCACCAGCATCGTGCTCTGCACCGCGCTCAGCCAGCAGCCGATGCTCACCCACGAGGAGACCGGCGGCAAGCAGATGTTCAAGCCGCGCGACCAGGCCCGCCTGTTCCGCTTCGCGGGCGTTATCGGCGACTATGACTATGCGCCGGTAATGGCCCAGCAATTCCATCTCGTCTTCGCCAGCGAGGCGGAGGCGGAAGCGGCAGAGCGCAAGGTCGCCGCGCTGCGGCTCGACGACGGCACCGAGCTGATGCTCGCACGACGCGACGGCGCGCGGCTGTTTTCGGGGTGCAATCTCGAAGCGTGGCCGGCAGCGGACGCGCGCGTGATCGGCGCCGCCTCCAACGAGGCGGTCCCGTTCGACGAGCTGTTCTATCCTCTCGAAGCGGTCCGTTCGGGCATGCACCACCCGGACGGCATCCTGTGGATCCGCACGCCGGAGCGGCGGCATGTCGCGATCGACCGCAAGGTCGCGCTGACCGAGATCGCACCGACCTTGCTCGAGCTCGCCGGCGTTCGCACCCGACACCGCTTCGCGATGCCGCCGCTGGACGAACTGCACGAGCGCGCGCTGGTCGCCGCCTGACGCTGCGCCAAGCGCGAGTAACCCGCACCGGAACGGACCTTCATGGCGCCACCCCGCGTCCCGGCGCGGGACAGCCGCGGATTAACGTCGTTCCTGCGGGACAATTTGGTGAAGCGCGCGGTAAGGCGAACCATGCGAGCCGCCGACTCATCCCATGCCCCGCTCACCGCCGCGTTGATCCGTCGCGCGTCGGTGCCACTGCTGGTCGAGCCGGAAGCGATCGAACCGGGCGCGGCACCATCGTCGTGGCGCGACAACCTCCAGCTGTTCGCGATCACCTGGGCGGCGGGCTTCGTCTTCTTCCTGGTATTCCTCGCCTAGCCTTGGCGACGCGACCCATCGGTCGCCCCTGCCAGATCGGACATATCTCGCACGGCAGTAACGGCGTCGCGCCGGCAGTGATGGTGTAACCGCAGCGGCGGGGAGCCTCCTTGACCGCACCGACCATCAGCTTCGGAATCGCGAGCCACAATTCCGCCGCCCTGCTCGCCGATGCGGTGCGCTCGGCGCTCGGCCAGCGCGACGTCCTGGTCGAAGTGGTGATCGTCGACGATTGCTCGACGGACGACAGCCGCGCACTCGCCGACGCGCTCGCGCGCGACGATCCGCGCGTGCGCAGCCTCGCCACGCCGCACAATCTCGGCCCCGGCGGCGCGCGCAACGTCGCGCTGGCGGCGGCGCGCGGCACGTGGTTCGCGGTGCTCGACAGCGACGACCTGCTTCATCCGGACCGCAGCACCCGGCTGCTCGCCGAAGCGGCGCGATCGGGCGCGGACATGATCGCCGACGACCTGCTGCTGTTCGATGATGCGCGCGTCGCGCCGGCCGCGCTGTTTCTCACCGGCAAGCGCGCCGCCGCGCCAGGCTGGATCGATTTTCCCGGCTATTTCGGCGAAACGCGGATGTTCTCGCGCACGCCCAATCTCGGCTTCCTCAAGCCGATGATCCGCACCGCGCTCCTGCGCGACAAGGGCATCCGCTACGACGAGAGCTTGCGCATCGCCGAGGACGACGCGCTGGTGATCGACCTGCTGCGCGCCGGCGCGCGCTATCGGCTGCTGCCGGAGCCGCTTTATTTCTACCGCAAACACGGTGCGTCGATCTCGCACCGGCTGTCGGCCGACCATGTCGATCGGATGATGGCGGCCGGCGAACGACTGAAGCAGGCGTTGGCGGGCGATGGCCCCCACGCCGCAGCGCTCGCGCCCCGCCATCGCGCGCTGGTCAGGGCCTGGGCGTTCATCCACTGGATCGATGCCGTCAAGGCGCGGCACGCCGGCAGGGCGCTCGGGCTGATGGCGCGCCATCCGGCGATGCTGCCGATGCTGGCGATGCCCGTCGCCGCGCGGTTCCGCCGGCTGGCGACGCAGGTGCGCGGCGCACCAAGAGCGATCCCGGCGGATCCCAAGGCGGTGCTGTTCGTGAGCCGGCAGCGGCTGGTCGGCGCCACCAACGGCAGTTCGGCCTATCTGATCGCGCTGGCCGAGGCGGTGCGTGCGGCGGGTTTCGTGCCGCACCTCGTCCAGCCTTCGCCGCGCGTGTTCGGCCGCACCCCCTTCTACCGGCGGCTGCCGGAAATGGCGGTGTTCGCCAGCCATCGCATCCACGGCGGCATCCGGATCGGCGATCGTGTCGTCGCGCGCGACCCGAGGATCTTCGCGGCGGCGGCGCGTGGCGTGATCGCCGCCCTGCTCCGCCGCGCCGGCATCGGCGGTGCGCTCGCCGCCGACCGGCCGCTGCCGCCGTCGATCAGCGCGCCGGCGAAGGTCTCGGTGACCGGCGCGCGCACCGA